>CAZZUZ010000158.1:0-6933 GCA_964657315.1 Vulcanimicrobiota bacterium | reverse complement strand
AGTGGATCGACGGCGCCCGCTGCGCACGCTGCGTCCGCTTCGCCCGCGGCCGGAATCGCGGGAACGCTGTCGCTCCTGATTCCCAAACCCGGTACGGCGCCCTCGGCCCGCCGTAAACGAGCGTTTCTCTCCCCGAGTACGACGTCGGTGTCCATCGCCGTTACGGGCATGCCGAACGTCGTCGCGGATGTTTCGGCATCGTCCGCGCTCTGTATGCCCAACGGCCAGAGCGGGCGAACGTGCGACGTGACGATCCTCGCGCCCGTCGGCGCCGACACGTTTACCGCGACGCTCTACGACGGCCCGTCGGCGAGCGGCAACGTGCTCGGAACGGGGACGACGCAGCAGACCGTGGTCGCGTCGACACCGTTCGAGGTCGCGATCGCCGTGTCGGGCGTGCCGTATTCGCTTACGGTCGGCGTTTCACAATCGTCGTTTACGGTCGGAACGCCGGCGACCGCGAGCGTGATCGTTCAGGCATACGACCACGACGAGAATCTCATCACCGGGACGTATGCGACGCCCGTCACCCTGACCGACTCGGATACGACGGGGACCTTTACGTTGTCGTCGACGACGGTCGGGAGCTCGTCGGCCGGGGCCACCCTTACCTATAACGGACTCGGTACGACGAGCGCGACCATCTCCGCAAGCGAAGACGGCGTCACGCCGGCAAACGTCGTGAGCCAAACCGTCGTGGCGAGCTTGCCTGCGACGCAGTTTCTCTATGCCGCCGAACAGAACACGAACGCAATCACCGTAACGCTCGCGAGCGGATCGGGCGATATCGCGCCGGTTCGTACGATCTCGGGTTCCGCGACGACGCTGAACGATCCGGTCGGCCTGGCCGTCGACAGCTCCGGCAACATCTATACCGAGAACGCGAACGGCGCATATACTGCCTCCGCCTACGAGATCGCGGTCTTCGGCCCCACCGCAAACGGAAACGTCGCCCCCACGCGTCTCATCAACGGCGCGGATACGGGTCTCGGCGACTCGCTCTCGCTTGCGGTCGATGCGCTCGGTCAGATCTACGCTTCCAACCAGTCTCTGGGCGACGTGACCGTCTACGCGCCCGGCGCGAGCGGCGATGCGGTGCCGTCGCGAACGATCACGGCGGCCGGCCTCACGACGCCGTCGGGGATCGCGGTCGACGCCGCGGGCCTGATCTACGTCCTCAACGGAAACGGGGGCACGAGCGGTTCGCCGAACGCACTCTACGTGTTCGCTCCGACGGCCGGCGCGAATGCGACGCCGCTACGGATGATCTCGGGATCCGCCACCGGGTTGTCGTTTTCGGTGGAAGTCGCCGTCGACAGCACGGGTAACGCCTACGTCGCAAACGCGGACGGCAATTCGATCACCGTCTTCGGACCGACGCAGAACGGGAACGTCGCGCCGCTGCGGACGATTTCGGGCTCCAACACGCTCCTCAATGGACCGCTGGGACTTTCCCTCGATCGCGCGGGAGATCTTTTCGTCACCAATCAGAACGGCGAAAACGTCGTCGTGTTCGCGCCGGGCGCCACGGGGAACGTCGCGCCGACGAGAATTTTCGCCGGCTCGCAAACCGGGTTCGCGACCCCCTACTCCATCGTCGTCGGGCCGTAAGCCGTCCCCGCGTACCCTTGACGGCCCGAACCGCCTTCCCGTATACTTCGGTGTCGGCTTTCGAGCCGGTTTTTCTCGCGCTCCTGCGGCGCACCGCACGCTATCGCCGTTCGTGCGTGAGCAGACCCGACGGGTCGAGGCGACGACACCCCGCTTCGTAACGCGGGGCAAGAAAAGCATCTGGAGAGAAATTGGCCGCCAAGAAACAGACCAAAACGCGTAAGAAGCGCGAGTTTAAGAACGTCGGATCCGGCGTCGCGCACATCCACTCGTCGTTCAACAACACGATCGTGACGATCTCCGATAATTCCGGCAGCGTCATCGCCTGGGCTTCGGCCGGAAACCTCGGTTTCAAAGGCTCGAAGAAATCCACGCCGTTCGCCGCTCAGATGGCTGCCGAAGCCGTCGCGCGCAAGGCCATGGACCACGGCATGAAGTCTGCGGAAGTGTTCGTCAAGGGTCCGGGCGCCGGCCGCGAAGCCGCGATCCGGTCGCTTCAGGCCGCCGGCCTCGAGATCACGCTGATCAAAGACGTTACGCCGATCCCGCACAACGGCTGCCGCCCTCCCAAGCGCCGCCGAGTCTAGGTAGAAGAAGAATGGCACGTTATACCGGTCCCGTCTGCCGTCTCTGCCGCCGCGAAACCGCGACGAGCAAAACCGGCGAAAAGATCAAACTCTTCCTCAAAGGCGATCGCTGTCTGTCCAAAAAGTGCGCCGTCGAGCGCCGCGGCACGGCACCGGGTCAGAAGACGCAGGGCAAGCCCAGCCGTCAGAAAGTTTCCGAATACGGCCGTCAGCTGCGTGAAAAGCAGAAGATGCGCCGCTATTACGGCGTGCTCGAGACGCAGTTCGAAAACTACTTTCGCGAAGCCGCAGCCGTTCCGGGTCAGACCGGCAAGACGTTCCTCCAACTCCTGGAACGCCGCCTCGACAACGTCGTCTATCGTATGAACTTCGCGCAGAGTCGCGCGCAGGCACGCCAGCTCGTGACGCATCGTCACTTCCGCGTCAACGGCCGTATCGTGAACATCCCGTCGTTCCTCGTGAAGCCGGGCGACGTCATCACCGTCGGCGAGCGTTCGCTCAAGTCGACCGTGTTCGAAGCCAATGCCGAATATGCGAAGGCTCGTCCGCATCCCGAATGGCTCTCGTTCAACGAGACCGACTTCGCGATCTCGATCTCGGCGCTTCCCTCGCGCGAGCAGATCGACACGCCCGTCGACGAGCAGCTCATCGTCGAGTACTACAGCCGCTAATCCCTCCAACTCTGCTGCTAGGCGTGGGATCGGGAACGCGGATGCGCGACCGGATAACGTAAGCGGCGACGAAAGAACCACAAACACACAATGACCATCATCGATAGCCCGCAGGGCGCGACCATCGAAGTGCGCGAGCGCCGCGACAATTACGCGAAGTTCGTCATCGAACCGCTGGAACGCGGATTCGGTATCACGATGGGCAACTCGCTGCGCCGCGTGCTGCTCTCCTCGATCCCGGGCGCTGCGGTCACGTACGTCAAGATCGACGGCGTGCTGCACGAGTTCTCGACGCTGCCCGGCATCGTCGAAGACACGACGAACCTGCTGCTCAACCTCAAGGGTCTGCCGATCAAGCTCGATTCCGACGAGCCGAAGGTTCTGTCGCTGTCGGTGAGCGGATCGAAAGAAGTCACCGCTTCGGACATCACGCCCGACGCCGACGTGGAGATCCTCCAACCCGACTATCACATCGCGACGATGACCGCGAAATCGGCCAAGCTGCAAATGGAGATCGGCGTCGAGAAGTCGCGCGGTTACGTCACCGCCGACAAGCAGAAGAACGTCGAGCACATGATCGGGCTCATCCCGATGGACTCGATTTTCTCGCCCATCCGCAAATGCAACTTTACGGTCGACGACACGCGCGTCGGCCAGTCGGTCGACTTCGACCGCCTGACGCTCGAGATCGAGACCAACGGTTCGATTACCCCGGACGACGCGCTGTCGACGGCGGCGACGATCCTTCAGGACGGCCTCGACCTCTTCGTGAACTTCACGCAAGAAGAGAAGCTCCCGCAAGCCGCGCCTGCGAGCGAATGGGACATCCCGGTCGAGACGCTCAATCTCTCGGTCCGTTCGTTCAATTGCCTCAAGCGCGCCGGCATCTCGAAGGTCTCCGAGCTGCTCGATATGACCGAAGACGAGATCATCAAAATGCGCAACTTCGGCAAGAAGTCGCTCGACGAGATCAAGCAGGTTCTCGAAGAGCGCGGCCTGTCGCTGCGCCAACCCGTCTAGGATACCGATCAATGCCGCACCAGATGGCCACCAAACGCCTCAATAGAACGCAAGGCCCGCGCCGCGCCCTCCTGCGCAGCCTCGCCACCTCGTTCTTCAAGCACGAGAAGATCGAAACGACCTCGGTCAAAGCCAAGGAAATTTCGAAAGTCGTCGAGCGTCTGATCACGACCGCGCGCCGCGGCGATCTGCACTCGCGCCGTCTCGTCGCGGCCTATCTCCTCGAGCCCGCCGTCACGAAGAAGCTCGTCGAGCAGATCGGCCCCGCGATGAAGGATCGCAGCGGCGGCTATACGCGCATCATCAAAACGCGCGTCCGTCCCGGCGACGCAGCCGAGCTCAGCATCTTGGAGCTCGTTCGCTAAGCGACGCGATCACCGCGTTTTTGGGCGGTGGTGTCGTCGCTACGGTCCTCATGTGCATTCGCACACCTCGGACCTAGGCTCCTAACCACCGACCAAAATCACGGCAATCGCTGCGAGAAAATCGCTAGCGGAAGATTATGTTGACGGAGCCTCCCAGTAGTAATTCGTCTGTGAAGCGGACGCTCGTGCCGGTGGTGCGGGAGTTCGTTGCGGATGCTTTGACGCCGATTTCGGCGTATCTCGCCCTGGCACAGCCGGGGCGTTCTTTATTGCTCGAGTCGGTCGAAGGCACCGATCGCATCGCGCGCTTCTCGTTCATCGGGCTCGACTACCTCGACGTCCGCACCTTCGACGACGATCCGAAGATGCTCGACGAGATCCGCGGCATCGTCGCGAGCTACGATCTCGGCGGGGTGAAATTGCCGTTTTCCGGCGGTGCGGTCTGCGTCTTTTCGTACGACGCCGCGCGCGTCATCGAACGCATCGGGCCCAAACCGCCGCAGGACGTCCCGTTCCCCGACGCCCTCGTCGTCGTCCCCGGCACGTGGGTGGTCTTCGATCACTTCACGCATTCGCTACGGCTCATCGGTTTCGCGCGCGACGCATCGGAACGCGACGCGGTGGCGGCCCGGCTGGACCGGTATATCGCGGATCTGCTCGCCGTCCGGCCGACGATTCCCGGCAACGTGCGCGCCAAAGGCGAGATCGCGCAGTCGCTCTCGCGCGACGCATATCTGGACGGCGTCGCGCGTGCGAAGCGCGCGATCTACGACGGCGACGTCTATCAGCTGCAGCTCGGCATTCGCTACGGCTGCGAACTCGACGGCACGCCGTTCGATTTCTACCGGCAGATCCGCACGCGCAATCCGTCGCCCTACATGTTCTTCATCGAGCACGAAGGCCGCGCCATCTTCGGCGCGTCGCCCGAGTTTCTCGTCCGCCTGGACGGCTCGCGCGCGCGCGTGCGTCCGCTCGCCGGCACGCGACCGCGCGGCGAAACCTCCGAGCGCGATAACGCGACGGCCGTCGAGCTGCTCGCGAACGAAAAGGAGCGCGCCGAGCACGTCATGCTCGTCGATCTGGGTCGCAACGACCTCGGAGCGGTTTCGACGAGCGGCAGCGTGCGCGTCGACGAGTTGATGGTCATCGAACGCTACAGCCACGTCATGCACATCGTTTCCAACGTGACGAGCGAATTGCGCGCAGATCGCGACGCGCTCGATCTCTTCGCGGCCGCGTTTCCGGCCGGCACGGTAACCGGCGCGCCGAAGATCCGCGCGATGCAGACGATCGATACGCTCGAACCGGTCGCGCGCGGGTTCTACGCCGGGTCGGTAGCGCATCTGCACTTCGACGGCGATATGGATTCGTGCATCGTCCTGCGCAGCGTCGCGGTCGCGAACGGCCGTGCGTTCTGGCAAGCATCTGCCGGTATCGTCGCGGACAGCGATCCGGTCGCAGAGTACGACGAGATCCTCGCGAAGACGCGTATCGTCCGCGAAGTGCTGGGGCTGCCGCCGCGATGAACGTGCTGCTCGTCGACAATTACGATTCGTTCACGTACAATCTCGCGCACCTCTTCTCGAGTCTCGACGCGGACGTCGACGTCGTGCGTAACGACGACGATCGCTTGACTCTCGAAGCGATCGCGGCCGCGGACGCCGTCTGCATCGGTCCCGGTCCCGGCCGGCCGGCGGAGGCGGGCAAGACGATGACCACGATTGCCTGGTCGATGCAGGCGGAGCGTCCACTGCTCGGCGTGTGCCTGGGGCAACAGGCGATCGGCGAATATTTCGGCGGCGTGGTCGAACACGCACCGCGTCTCATGCACGGCAAAACGTCGCAGATCGAGCACGACGGCACGGGCGTCTTCGCCGGGCTGCCGTCGCCGTTCGAAGCGACGCGCTACCATTCGCTCTGCGTCGCGCACCGGCCGTTTCCGGCCGAACTCGAAGCCAACGCTTCGAGCGAAGATGCAGTCATTCAAGGCGTCCGCCATCGCACGTTACCGATCCACGGCGTGCAATTTCATCCCGAGTCGGTCCTTACGCCAAGCGGCGGCGCGATCTTCGCGAACTTCCTCGCGATCGCGCGCGCGGTTCGGCGATGAGCGAGTTTCCGCCGCTGCTGCGCGCGATCGTGCGCGGCGAAAATCTCGACGCGGCGCAGATGCGGTACGCGATCGGTTCGATGATGGACGCCGAATGGACCCCCGCGCAGTCCGGCGCGTTTCTGGCGGCGCTCGCGACCAAAGGCGAGACGCCGGGCGAAGTCGTCGGCGCGGCGGAAGCGATGCGCGCGCGCGCGGTCCCCGTCGAACACGCGCTGCCGGCGGTCGTGGACAACTGCGGGACCGGCGGCGACGGCGCGCACACGATCAACGTGTCTACGGCCGCTGCCTTCGTCGTTGCGGGAGCGGGCCTGCACGTCGCAAAGCACGGTAATCGCGCGGCTTCGAGCGCGTGCGGAAGTGCCGACGTCCTCGAAAAGCTCGGCGTGCCGATCGAATCGACCCCGGAGATCGCACGGCACAATCTCGAGCGCGAGCGCTTCGCGTTTCTCTTCGCGCCGGCATACCATCCGGCGGCGCGCGCGATCGCGCCCGTGCGCCGCGAACTCGGCGTGCGGACGATTTTCAACGTGCTCGGTCCATTGGCCAATCCCGCGCGTGCGACGCAT
>CAZZUZ010000157.1:0-6934 GCA_964657315.1 Vulcanimicrobiota bacterium | reverse complement strand
CGCTGATCTCGTACGGGACCGCCAACTGGAAGTCGAGGCCGAGGACGGTATCGCTGACGAGGCCTTCGCCCGAGACCGGGTTACGGTTGACGAACGTGAGTCCGGTCGTTCCCTGGCCCGTCGTCTGCACGTCGGCGAAGTCGAAGATGCGGTTGAAGTTCAAGCCGATCTGCAGGCCGTCGTAGCCCTTGAACTTCTGGTTCAAGCGCGCGTGGACCATGTAGCGTTCGGCCGAGGTCGTGTTGGCGACGCCGAGACCCTTGTACGTGATCGTCACGACCGAGCCCGCGGGGATCGGCGATGAGAAGACGACCGAGTTGTAGACGTCGTTGTACGTGAAGCCCGGAGCCGCGATGGTCGCGGGGCCGCCGGTCTGGGTGCCCGCGCTGTTGTACGTCGCGCCGTTGTAGTACGAAACGTACACCGAGCCGTTGACGGCCTTCTGCGCGAGGTAGACCTGCTGCAGAATCGTGTCGCCGGCGTTGAAGGTGTTGCTCGTCAGTACGCCCGCCGCCGTCGTCTGCGTGTAGCCGGAATTGGCCAGATCGACGGGGATGAAGTACGTGACCGCGCCCGGCTGCTGGATGATCGACGGGTTGGTCGCGCCCGGGATCGTATCGATCAGGACGTTTTCAACGCGCGTGAACGAGCCTTGGAAGTCCGTCAGGCCGAAGGCGCCTTCCGAAATCGTGCCCGAGAAGCCGACGCCTTTTTGCGTGGGCTGGGGCGAGAGTTCGTAGGGGATCGAACCCGATCCGCCGATCGGCGCTTTGAACGCGAGACCGGCCAGCGACGACTGCATGTTGTCGATGTAGCCGTACTTGATGTTGAGGTTCGAGATGTTGCCGGTCTTGGCGACGTTGATGTCGACGCCGGGCTCGAGCGAGATCTGCTGATTCTGCGCGAATTCGCCGCCCTGTTCGTACGTGAGCACGTGCACGGGGAGCGAGATCGTCAGGTTGTCCGAGATCGCGTAGGCGAGCGAGAAGCGGCTGTCCTGACGGATATAGATCGCCGAACCGGCCTGCGTGAGCGGGTTGTTCGAATCGTCGGTTTGGAGGAACGCCAAAACGAACGGATCGATCGTACCGACCGCCGTGGGGTTCGTGTTCGCCGCGCATCCGTTGACGCCGGGCGAGCACGGAACGCTCGCGCCGTAATACGTCGTGACCGCCGCGCCCGTCGTGTTGACGATCGAGGTGGCCTGATACGGACGCTGACGCAGCGAGACGTTGGGCAGGAACACGCCGTGCATCGAGAGCGACTGCGCGAACTTGGTGCGCTTGTCGAGCGCATCGAGCGAATCTTCGAGATTGGTAACCCGGACGCCGAGCGCGTCGAGTTCGTCCTTGAGGGCGTCGATCAGCTTCTGGAGCTTATCGAGATCCTCTTTAGACGGACCCTTGGGTCCCTGATTTTCTTGTAACTTCGCGATGACGCGAGCGACGACGACCGCCATCTCGTATCGCGTGAGCGGACGGTCGCCCTTGAACTTGCCGTCGGGATAGCCGTCGATAATGCCGTCGGCCGCGAGGCTCTGAATGTACTGGTAGGCCCAATGGTTGGCCGGTACATCCGAGAACGGCGTCGCGAAGGCAGCCTGCTGCACGCCAACGGAAAGCAGCGACGCTGCAAAACCGGCGGCGAAGGCGAGGCGTGCGAGACGCTTCATATTTCCTCCAGAAGAGATAAGAAGCCAAAGCTTCATGAACATCCGTCCTACGCGTGCGCACTTTGCGGGCCATGGGGTGTGAGTTGCCGAGTTTGCCTTCACCCTAGGGACACGGAAAGTACGCCCAACGTTGAGCGTATGCCGCCGGTGGCTTTAAGGCCCGAACGCTGGGGTTCCTCTCAAAATCGAGAATCGACCACCACATCAGCCCGAACGCTTTGGCTCCGGCGACGGCCCGACGACCCGGCCGTCATCGTGCGTGTCGACGATGCGGGGCGCCGAGGCAGCGCCCTTCGCCCACAAAGACCGCCGCGGGAAACCGGTGAGCCCTCGTTCGGGGTTAGCGGGCCGCGAGCAGCCTCTCCGCGATGAGCACGGCGGCGAAATCGTCGATCGGGCGGGGAGGCAGCAACATGCCGCTCGGGATGAGCCGGCGCCAGCCGCGCGGCGGATGCACCGCGAAGTAGCGTTTGCGCGCGAGCAGCGTCGTCTCGCGCTCGTCCACGATCTCGATCGGGATACCCGTGACGGCGAGGATGGGCTCGACGATCTTCCTGTGCGTCCCGCCGCCGAGCGCGATCGTCGCGAGCGGATAGCGTGCCGCGAGATCGCGCACCCGCCCTTCGAGGTCTTCGAACGGGACGATCCCGAGTTCGACGGGCGTACCGCCGATCGTCTCGACGATCGCGTAGCCGCACTTGCGCGTGCCGGGGTCGATCCCGAGGATCACTTGGGCGAACGCGAGAGCACGAACGTCACCGGCACGGCCGACGAGTGGACGTACACGTCCGACGTCGCGCGCGCGATGATGTAGTACCGTCCCTTGCCGCTGCGGATCTCGCGTTGCATCTCCTCGACTTCTTCCCGCGAAATGCTCGGCAAAGCGTTGGCGAAAAAGTACGGCATCTTGGCGTCGATGGCGGTCTGGTAGATCGCTCCGGCGAGTTCGCTGAACGCGAGGTTGGGCTGGATCAGCGTCCCGCCGACGACCTCGACGCTCGCGATCGACTGACCATTTTTGAACACCAGCTGATCGAGGTAGGGCTGCAGCGTGAACTGCAGCTTGTCGTTGACGAAGAGGTTGTAGTCGGCGACGGCGACGAGCAGCACGGGGCCCGAGATCAGGTAGCCCTGTACGCGCGGGTCGGCGAGCACGTCGTCGAGCTTGCGCGAGATTTCGGGGTCGGACGACTTGCCGACATACGGCTTGAGGCCTTGCCGGACGTACGTCCGGTTGAGCGAGGTTACGACCGAATCGAAGAACACGCCGAGCGCCTTGCGGCGTTCGACGCCGGACTGCTGCGGCGTGATGAGCAGAAACTGATCATAGAGCGGCTGACCGCGGCTGATCACGATGCTGCTCTCGCGCGTCTGCTTCTCGAGCTGCGACGCCTGCGCTTCGAGGTCGTTGACCTTCGCGTTGATCTCGCTCAAGTGGAAGAACGCCTGACGGGCCAGCGGCGTCGTGAGCAGCGGCACGACCGTCGCGACGAGTGCGATCGTCATGCCGGTCGCGACGGCGACGATCGTCGACGTATATTTGGGGCGCAGGCCGAAGAGCGTGAGGCGCTTGCGGCCGACCTGATGGCCCACGCGATCGCCCGCATACGCGATCAGACCCGCGACCGCGACGATGAGGAGGACCAGCAGAATGCCGATGAACGTGCTCAAGACGCCGCCTTAATTCCGCGCGGCGCGGCGCAATGCCGCGTAGCCGATGGCGATGAAGATCGCGTTGGGGAGCCACGAGAGCAGCGCCGAGACCGCGTAGCCGCCGGGGAGCGTCGTCGCGATCGCCGAGAAGACGCTCGCGATCACGAAGTAAGCGAACAGGATCGCGATCGCGAGGCTGAAGCCGACGCCCGTGCTGCCGCCACCGCGCGCGGGCCGCAGCCCGAACGGAATCGCGATGAGCGTGAAGACGAACGACGCGAACGGGCGCGCCAGCTTCTCTTCGTAGGTCGTCTGATAGGCGCGCGTCTCTTGCGGCGAGAGCTGGCCCGACGCGATGATCGCTTTGATCTGCGAGCGGCTCATGTTCTCTCGGTTGTTGTCGGCGGCGCGCTGCTGGATCTCGCTCGGCTTCTCGCCGACGTCGATGACTTCGCGTGGCGCGATCGATTCGCGCGCGACCGACCCGTCGGCATTGAGCTGGTAGATCCAGGCGTTGTCGAACGTCCAGCTGGGCGGCACGTAGCGCCCGCGGTCGCTGAAGACGATGAGCTTGGGCCGGCTCTCGACGCCGTAGGTGATGATCGTGACCGAGGAGAGTTCGCCCGATGGCAGGATTTGCCCGAAGTAGGTGACCTGCTTGCCGCCGCCCGGCAGCGACGAGATCACGGTGTGCTGGCCGCCGCTCTGAAAAGGCCCGATGTGCTGGATCGCGTCCTCGCGCAACGCGACGGCGCGATCGTTTGCGAAGGGCACGACGCCCTCTTGCAGTCCCAAGGCGACGAGCGAGACGAAGAATCCGGTAGCAAGAATTGGTGCGACCGTACGGATCAGGCCGATGCCGCCGGCCTTGAGCGCCGTGATCTCGCTCTCGCCCGAAAGCCGTCCGAGCGCGAGCAGCGTGCCGAGCAGCATCGCCATCGGCAGCACGAAGACCACGATGAAGGGCAACTGCCAGATGAAATACAGCACCGCGGCGCCCAGCGGCGCGTGCTGCTCGGAGACGAGGCGGCTGATCGCGAGGATGTTGGTTGCGGAAAAGATCAGCGCGAAGGCCGAGAGTCCGAAAAGAAACGGGCCGCCGAGTTCGGTGATGAGATAGCGGTCGAGGATCCGCGGACGCCACATCGCGCGCGTCACAGCGTGAAGCCTTCGCCGAGATAGAACTGCCGCGCGATCGGCGATGAGAGCACGTCCTGCGCGCTGCCGGAGACGACGATCTTGCCGTCGTTGAGAATGTAGGCGCGGTCGACGATCGCGAGCGTCTCGCGCACTTGGTGATCGGTGATGAGGATCCCGAGACCGCGCGCGCGCAACTGCCGGATCATCAGCTGGATGTCGGCGACGGCGATCGGATCGATGCCGGTGAAGGGCTCGTCGAGTAGCAGAAACGCGGGCTCGGTCGCGATCGCGCGCGCGATCTCGACGCGACGCCGTTCGCCGCCCGAGAGCGATTCCGCGCGCATGTCGATGAGCCGCGTGAGGCCGAACTCTTCGAGCAAGGGGGGCAGACGCGCGTCTTGTTCTTTGCGCGAAACGCCGTTCATTTCCCAAATGAGCCGGATGTTGTCGCCGACGGAGAGTTTGCGAAAGATCGAGTTCTCTTGCGCGAGATAGCCGATGCCGCTTCGCGCGCGGCGGTACATCGGCGATCCCGTCAGATCGATCTTTTCGTCGCCGCGCTGCAGCGATACCAGACCCTTGTCGGGCTTGACGAGGCCGACGACCATATAGAACGTCGTGGTCTTGCCCGCGCCGTTGGGCCCGAGCAGGCCGACGACTTCGCCCGTCGTCACGGTCGCACTGACGCCGCTGACGACTTTGCGTGCGCCGTACTGCTTCTCGAGATTTTCGATGAGGATGCGGCGCTGCGGAATGGCCGGGGTCTGCGCGGCGGTCACTTCGTGCCCGTGTTCATTTCGATGTCGCCCGTGCGCAAATTCCAA
This sequence comes from Vulcanimicrobiota bacterium, assembly GCA_964657315.1. Lineage (GTDB taxonomy): Bacteria > Vulcanimicrobiota > Vulcanimicrobiia > Vulcanimicrobiales > Vulcanimicrobiaceae > CAZZUZ01. Next base: position 1,645 of record CAZZUZ010000157.1, on the reverse strand, counting down.
TCGACGGTGTCGCCGTTGAGTTGTTCGCCGCTCTTGAACGTTACGACGACGTGACCATCGCCGTGCACGATTTGCGTTTGGTCGTCGTATCGCAGAGAGTCGCTGGCGAGCGTCATACCGTCCTGCGAACGTGCGTGGACGCCGCCGTTCATGAGCACGGTCTTATCTTTCTCCACGACCGTTCCCGCCGGAGCGACCGCCACCAAACGCTTTCCGCCGCTCGCGAGGAACGTGATGTCGGGATTGACGAGCGCGCTCGTACCCGTGTCGGCGCCGGCGTAATGCCCGCGCAGCGCGTCGGCGATGAGGGTGTAGCGAATCGCCCCGTGACGCAATTGGGTCATGCGAAACGGATTCTTCCCGTGCCCGCTGCCGACGACCGAGATCGGGATGACGGTCGCGTGCGCCTTCGGCTTGCCGTGCGGACTCGGACTCGCGTTCTCCGCGGGCGAAGTCGTCGAACGGCCGCACGATGCGGCGAGCGCTGCGAGCGCCGTTGCGAGCGCGAGATCGCGCGCGGCGCGCGCGTACGGCTTCATACGATCGCTCCCGCATCGGCGGTCGCGAGCGCGAGTGCGGCGTAGGGCAGCCATACGAACGTCATGTCGACCACGCCGATCGTATCGAAGAGGCCCGAGACGAAGCCCGCGACGAGCGCGGCGCAGACGCCGAGGCCGGCGGCGCGTTCGTTCGCGGGCCGCGCGCGCAGCGTGCGCGCGAGCGCGCGGCCGATGACGAACCAGCCGAACGATACGGCGGCGAGGCCCGTAATTCCGAGATCGGCGGCGAGAGAAACGTACGCATCGTGCGGATGTAACGCGCCGAAGGTGCCGGGCGGTGCGCCGTTCACGGGGGCGATCGCGGGATAGACGCGCACGAAGGCGTCGGGGCCGGCGCCCGTGAGCGGAAAGAGCACCGCGACGCGCAGGCCCGCTTCGAGCGTGCGTAGGCGCGAAAACGAATCCGAGGGATCGTGATGCGGCAACGGATGGACCGCGACGAGCGCGATCGTGGCGAACGTGACGCACGCGACGGCGGCCGCGATCGCCCGCCGTCGCATCGCGAACGCGAGGAAACACGCGGCCACGGCCGCGCCGAGCCAGCACTCGCGCGAGAAGGTAAGCGCCAGCGCGAGCGCGCCGGCGCACGCGCTCGCCGCGGCCAAGAGCCGTACGCGCGCGTCGCGCGCGCCGAGCGCGAAGCCGAGCGCGACGAAGGTAAAGAACTCGAGGAATTCCGCGAACTGATTGGCCGTTACGAACAGACCGGCAGCGCGGCCGAACGACGATGCGTAGAGCGCGCGCGGCACGCGCAGCACGACCATCGCGATGCCCGCGAGCGACGCGACGGCGCCGGTCACGAGGTACGCCGTGACGACGCTTCTCGCGACGCCGGGCACGCGATACCAGCGCACGAGCGCGAGCGCGAAGCAGCCCGCGAGCGCCATCATCGCCGCGACTTCCAATCCCGTGAGCGCGTCGAAGCCGAAGATCGCGCTGACGGCCGTGGCCGCGACCCACGCGCACGCGGCGGCACCGAGCGGTGTCCGGCGGACGGCGCCGAAACGCGCGAGCGCTCCGTCGCGCGCGAGTGCGTACGCGCACGCGAGCGCGCTCGCGACGATGACGGCCGCGAGCAGCGCGGC
>CAZZUZ010000156.1:0-6940 GCA_964657315.1 Vulcanimicrobiota bacterium | reverse complement strand
CACCAAGCGATTCGGCGGTATCACGGCGGCCGAAAATCTCGACATCACCCTTCGGAAGGGCACGATCACCGCACTCGTCGGACCCAACGGCGCCGGCAAGACGACCGTCTTCAATCTGATCACGGGCGCGATCAAGCCCGACGCGGGCAGCGTCAAGCTGCTCGGCCGTGAGGTCGTGGGGCTGCAGCCCAACGAAGTCACGCGCCTCGGCATGGTGCGCTCGTTCCAAGTCGTCCGCATCTTCCCACGCCTTTCGGCGCTCGAAAACGTCATGCTCGGCATACAGAACCAGCCGGGCGAGCAGCTCGCCGGGATCTTTCTCAATCCGCTCGGTTCGACGAAGTTCGAGAAAGAAGCGCGCGAGCGCGCTACCGAGTGGTTGAGCTTCGTCGGGATGGAGAAGTTCAAGCACGTTCCGGCGGGCGCGCTCGCCTTCGGCCAGCAGAAGCTCGTGGCTCTGGCTCGCGTGCTCGCAACCGAAGCCGAAGTGCTGTTGCTCGACGAGCCCGCATCGGGGATCGACGTTCAGTGGGTCGATGCGATGCTCGGCCTCATCGAACAGGTTCGCGAACGCGGCCGTACCGTGTGCATCGTCGAGCACAACCTGCACGTCGTCGAACGCCTGGCCGATTACACGTACTTCATGGAACTCGGCCGCATCACCGCGCAAGGCAACTTTGCGGAACTCACCGCGGATTCGAGACTCGCGGAGGCCTATTTTGGAACTGTCTAACGCGCCAAAAGCCGCTACGTCGGGGAACGGCATCCACGTGCAACGTAAAAACGTCGTCCGAACGACCGGCATGGGCGGCGGTTACGGCCGCAAACAAGTCGTATTCGACGTCGACATGAAGCTCGACGAGGGCGAGATCGTCGCGATCGTCGGCCACAACGGAGCCGGTAAGACGACGACCCTCTCGACGATCTTCGGAATGATTCCGGCGTTCTCCGGAAAGATCGAATACCTCGGTCAGGACGTCACGCGCAGCAAACCGCGAGAGAACGTCCAAAACGGGATGTCGCTCATCCCCGCCGAGCGATTCGTGTTCCCCGATCTCACCGTTCGCGAGAATCTGCTGCTCGGCGCGGTGCACGAGAAATCGAAGGACGTGCGTAACGAACGCCTCGAGCGCGTCACGAAGATGTTTCCGATCCTCCACGAGCGCACCGAGCAGAAAGCCGGCACGATGTCGGGCGGTCAACAGCGCATGGTCAGCCTCGCGCTCGCGCTGATGTCGGGCCCCAAACTCCTGATGCTCGACGAACCGTCGCTCGGTCTCGCACCCGCGGTCGTGATCGACCTCTTCAGCACGATCCGCCGGATCGCGAACGAAGAGGGCCTCTCGGTGCTATTGCTCGAGCAGAACATCGGCCAGACGCTTCGCATCGCCGATCGCTTCTACGTCATGCGCTCGGGCCGCGTCATCCTCGAAGAGACGGCCGCGCAGATGGGCGCACGCAAAGACTACTGGGATCTGTTCTAGTCACCAGTCACCGGTCCATCATACCAAGCGCTCCAGCGGCCGGCGGCGCCAGACGAAGTAGTAGTAGGCCGTCTGCGCGGCGAGCGCCGCGAGGTAGGCGACGGGATACCCGACCCACACGCCGCTCAGTCCGAGTTTGCCCATGAGGACGTAGGCGACGGGTACTTCGACGAGCCAGATGCTCCCGATGGAGATTGCGGTCGGCCAGAGCACGGTGCCGCTCGAGACCATGATCGCCGTCAGCACGCGGGTGTTCCCGAAGATCGCGTAGCTCCAGAGCGTGATCGAGAGCAGCCCGCGCGCGACTTCGACCGTTTCGCGCGACGTAACGAAGAGCGAGATGACGCTCGTTGCGAACACGTAGACGATCGCGATCAGCGCGCCTTCGATGACGTAGTTGAGCAGGATCGCCGATCGGACGATGACCGGAATGCGATCGGTCCGCCCCGCGCCGATCGCCTGCGCGCCGAAGATGGAGGCCGCGATGCCGATCGAGATCGCCGGAAATTGCACGTACGACACGATTTGGTTCACCGCCCCGTACGCCGCGAGTGCGGACGAACCGAAGCGGTTGACGAAGGCGAGCAGCGCGATCTCAGAAAGCGAGATCATCGCGAGGTTGAGCGACGTCGGGATGCCGATGCGCGCGATCGTCAACGCGAGATCGGCTTTGGGCACGAGGTGTGCGAGCATCGCGCGGTCGAGCGCGAGCGGGCTCTTCTGGCGCGCGAGGAGCACGAGCAGCAGCACGAGCGCCGCGAACGTCGCGACCAGATTGCCGACGGCGGCGCCGTCGGTTTCGAGCGGCGGAAGCCCGAGCCAGCCTTTGATGAACGCCGGCGTCATGAGGAATGTCAAGAGCGTGCTGACGATTAGGACGACGAACGGCGTGCGCGTGTCGCCCACGCCGCGCAGGAACGTCGTGTAGGTCAGGTAGGCGAAGGTCAGTGGAATGCCCGCGAAGACGATCCGCGCGTATGAGGCGCTGATTGGCAAAATATCACTAGGAACGGCGAGCAGCCGCAGCAACGGCTCTGCAAAGATCGCGCCGAAAAACGCGACGGCGACGCCCAAGACGAGCGAGAGCCCGAGCGCGGTGCCCGCGATCGTCTTGACCTTGTCCGGTTCGCGCGCGCCGTGGGCTTGGCCGATCAGCACGCTCGCGCCGGCCCCGAGGCCGATGAGGAACGAGATGAGGAAGAAGACGAGCGGAAAAATTGCGGAGACCGCGGCGAGCGAACGCACGCCCACGAGACGGCCGAGATAGACGGCGTTGGCGCTCTGGCCGAGCGACTGCAGCACGTTGCTGAGCATCAGTGGTAGCAAGAAGATACCAAGGGTCTGCCAGACGGGCTTCGAATCGTCGAGCGCGATCGAGCGCCGGCTCATGCTTTTGCCGTCGCCGGCGGCACCGGCGATTGCGGCGCGACCACGAGCGTGCGCGCGTTGACGTACCACACGAGGCCGGGCGGGGCGTTACGCTGGCGGCGCACGTGCTTGCGTTGCGTGAAGTCGACCGCGACTTTCTCGGAATCGCGCGCTTGCGAATGGAAGGCGGCGATCTGCGCCGCACGTTCGAGTTCGTCGTCTTCGGGCGCACGCGCCGAATCGATGCGCAAGATGACGTGGGCGCCCGGCGTCTCGCGCGTGTGGAACCACAGATCGTCCGGCCGGCCGATGCGGAACGTCACCTCGGCGTTGCCCTGCGGCGAACGTCCGACGTAAGCGCGCGAATCGGGATGCAGCGGAACTTCGAGCGGAGGACGTTTGCGTTCGACGGTCTTGCGCGCGCGCTTGGGGCCGCGCTCGATGCGTTCCAGAGTCTCGGCGGCGTCGGCAAAGGTGTCGGGCTCGGCCCGGTCGATCTCCCAGCCGATCGCTTCGAGCATCTCGGTTTCCCGTGCGATCTCGTCGAGCCGGCGGTCGAGGTGCACGAGCTTATTGGACGCCTTGCGATAGCGTTTGAAAATCGCGGCGGCGTTGGCTTTCGCGTCGAGCTCGGGATCGAGTTCGATGAGGAATTCGGGATCGCTCGGAGGCCGGAAGGTCGACGCGTGCGGCGGGACGTCGGTGAGATGCGCGTAGAGCATCTCGCCCGCAACGCGCAAGCGGTCGCGGCCCTGCGCGTCGTCGCGTTCGCGCCGCAAGAACTCGCGCTCGCGAACGAGCGCCTCGTGCCGCTTGGTCACCCGCGCGCGCAGCGAAGCCCGACGGCGCTCCGTTGCGGCGGACGTTTGGCGGACTGCGGCGGTCGCGAACGCTTTTTCGACGATCGGCAGTAGCGCGGGCGCGCGATCCGGCGCGTTGCCGAACTGAAGTAACGGCACGACGTGTGCGGCGACGATCGCGTCCGCGCCGTCGCGGTAGACGAAGACGTCGCCGATCCCGTCGGACGTGCCTTCCGTCGAAGAGACGACGGATCGCGCGCGGTCGAGGCCGCGAGCGGCGGCGGCGGTCGCGGCCGCACCGGCTCGGACGAGTTCTAGCGCTTCGAAAGCGATGGAATCGGCCACCAGCCGCGGCACGAGCGGCACCTCGGCGCGCAACGCGCGGCTGGGAGTTGCGAGGGTGTCGCGGGTCGCGGCATTTGGCTGCAGCGCCCGCTCGAACGCACCCGGTGAGGCTTCGAATGCGGGCAGCGGCGGCGCTTCGTACGGGTCGCCGACGACGGTCGCGCGGACGAGCCGCGGATCGCGAGCGAATTCGCGCGCGGCGGTCACGATGGTATCGTCCTTGAGTAATACGACGTTTCCGAAACGCGGCACGAGTTCCACGACGAGCCGGTATCCGGCTTTGACGCCGAAGCGCGATTGCGCGCTACATTCGAACGCGACGAGCCGGTCGCCGCGGCGCGCGCGAACGTCGTCGACGCGCAGACCGACGAGCGATTTCGCCGCGGTCTTGACCCACCAGCGCGTGCCGTCGACGATCGGAACCGCCTCGAGCGTCACGACCGGGGACGGCCCGAACGCATCGACCGCGATCGAAAAGCCGTCGAGCCGGATGATGAAGCGTTCGTCGCGCGCGAGGCCGACCTCGCGAATGCGCCGGCCGCGCACGGCGCGTGCGATCTCGGCCGCGAGTCGCCGTACGATCAGCCAATCGGTTTGCACGCGTTTGTCTTAGGCCGGGAGCCGGAGGCCGCCTGGGCGGGCTTAGTGGAACTTACGTTGGAGCGAGAGCGAGAAGCCGCTGGAGCCGGTTTGCGGCTGCGCCGACGTCACCGACTGATTGGTCGATTCGAAGTCGCTGGCTTGGAAAGTCTGCAGTTTGTTGGACTGCGGCTGCGTGAAGATCGTGAATTGATAGGCCGTCGCGGGATTCGGCGTCGCACGCAGGCCGATGGTCTGGCGCGGCGGGTAGTTGAACGACTGCGCGAACACGGCGTTGACGTTCTTCGCGATCTGTTTTTGCGCGCCGAGGCCGAGGGAACCGCCCGGCTGATAGTTCACTTCTAAATTACTCAAGCCGACCGCGCTACCGAGCTGCGACGAGAACGGCTCGAGCACGTTCTGCGTCAGGAGATTTCCGAGCTGTCCCGCCGCCGCCGCCTGGAACGGATTCTGCTGCGCGCCGGTCGTGGTGTTGGAAGCCGCGACGCCGCCGACGGCGCCGAGAGCCTGAACGCCGATGAGCAGCCCTAAGATCTGCGTCTTGTCGTAGGACGGATCCGACTGCAGATCGACGTTGAGCTGCGTGGCGGCGCCCGTGACGTGGAGCGTGACGTCGGTCTGCGGGTTGTCGACCTGCGTCGTCGCCGTTACGTCGACGTTCGGAATGATGCCGTCAGAGCGTTCGAATGAGACCGTACTGGGATACTGCAGCCGAAACGTGCGATAGAAGCTCAGCGTCCCGCCGGTCGAGGTCAATACGCCGTCGACGGTCGGCGCGCCAAGGGTCCCGCCGACTTGCAGATCGCCCTTCGCGCCGATGTCGATCGGACCGCCCTGCACGCGAACGTCGTTGCCGACGTCGACGGCGAGATTGATGTCCAACGGCAAGGGCGTCGCGGTGACGGCGGGCGTCGGTTCGGACTTCGGCAAGAGCCCGGCGGTCGCGATCCGAGCGGACGTGACCGAGACGCGGCCGCCGACCTTGTAATCGCTAAACGCCGCACGCGCGACCGTTACGTTCCCGTCGATGCGGCCTTTGAAGAGGTTGGGCAGATCGAAGACCGCGTTGTCCGAAATCGCGTCGAGCGCGATCGTAGCGGAGTTTGCCGGATTGCGGAGACTCGGAATGCTGACGCTGCCGTCTAGTGAGATCTTGCCGCCGCCGACTTCGGCGTGCGTGTTCTGCAACGTGACGGTACGGTTCGCAAAGGCGACCTGCGCCTGCAAATCCGAGATCTTCGAACGTTCCTGCGGTCCTTGAAACGAGCCGTTCGCGAGCGTGAGCAATCCGCTCAACCCCGGGTTGTCGATGTCTCCGACGAGGCCGACGCGGCCGTCGAGGCTGCCCGTGACGTTCGTGCCTTTGGGCGCGAGGGCGGCGAACTGCGCGAGATCGATCGCTTGCGCGGTGACGTTGAGCGAGATCGGCCGGTCGTCGAAGATGCCCGCGAAGTTCGGACGCAGCGGGGCGGAGCCGTCGACGAGCACCTTGCCTTTCTGCAGATCGACTTCCGTGTTGGAGATCGTCGCGCGGCCGGGAACGACGGCGACTTGCGCGTGCGCGTGCGGCAACGTGTACTTCGCGTAACGGACGTTGTCGGCATCGAGCGTATCTGCGATCGAGAGATTCTTCTGCGTTCCGCTGACGCGCAGCGTGGTCGAGAGCGAGCCGGACGCGTCGAGAGTTTTACCCGTGATCGTCTTGCTCAGTGCCGCGACGTCCGCGCTCTTCGCGTTGACCGTGAGATCGAAGGGGGCGTTCGGCGCGAGGTTCGCGTAGCCCGAAGCGTTCGCGGTGAGATTGTCGATCGCGAGAACCGCATTCGTGATCGTCGCGCGGCCGTTCGCGGCACGGCCGTCGCTCGTGGCCTCGTGAATCGCCACGCGCTCAACGAGGCCCTTGTCGAGTTCGGCGTGAGCGTTCACCGTCGGCGCGGTCGCGTAGCCGCGGATCGTTGCGTTCGCATTGACGAGGCCGAGTACCGGTGCTTGAACGCCGGCGGCCGGCAGCCAGACGCCGAGGTCCACGTTCTCGGCGCGCGTATCGATCGAGAGGCGTGTGCGATGTGCGGCATCGCGCAACGGAGCGGTCGAGGCGAGGGCGATGTCGCCGTTCTCGAGCACCCGGCCCGACGAATCGCCGACCTGTGCGCGCGTGTGGATCGTGTTTCCGGTCGACGACCAGTCTGCGGTCGTCGAGCCGATCGTGAAACGCTTGACGCGTGTGTTCGCGATGCGAATGCGGCCGCTCGTCGAGAGGTCGTTCGGAGCGTTGCTCGCCGCGATGTCGATCGAGCCCGTACCGCCGAGCACGTCGCCCGGGTCGAAGTAATCGTTGAAGTC
>CAZZUZ010000155.1:0-6947 GCA_964657315.1 Vulcanimicrobiota bacterium | reverse complement strand
CGCCTGGAAAACGATGTTGCCGCTCATCGAGTCGAGCAGACTTTGACCCGGCACGTTCTTGACCGTATAGCGGCGAGAACGCGGTCCTTTCGCGAAACGGGACGTGAAAAAACTCCTCGAGCGTCGTAGACGAGCGTCGTCTCGCGGTCCAGGACGAGCGCTACGGATAACTCGCACTTTCGGGGTACGACCCGGCAATGGAACCGATCGCCGCGATGGAGATGCGGTCCGTCGACGCGATTCCCGATGGTCCGGGCTGGCTCTACGAGCCGAAGTGGGACGGGTTTCGCGCGCTCGCCGTGCGTGAGGGCGACGACGTCGAGATCTTCTCGAAGCGTGGGCAGCCGCTGGGCCGGTATTTTCCGGAGATCGTCGAGGCGCTCGCAGCGTTGACGGCGGTGCGATTCGCGCTCGACGGCGAACTCGTCGTTCCCCAAGCGGGGGCGCTTTCGTTCGACACGCTGCAGCAGCGCATCCACCCCGCCGCGAGCCGGATCGCGAAACTCTCGCGGGCAACGCCTGCGCTGTACCTCGTCTTCGATCTCTTGCGCGACGGCAACGGCGAGCCCGCGCGTCTGCCCCTCGAGCGGCGCCGTCCGCTGCTCGACGCATTCGCGCAGGCGCATTTCGCGCCGGGCGGCGTGCTGCGGCGCAGTCCCGCATCGACCGCACGCGCCGACGTCGACGCGTGGTTCGCGCGCACGGGCGGCGCGCTCGACGGCGTCGTCGCGAAGAAGCTCGACGCCGCGTACGCGTTCGGTACCCGCGATGCGGCCGTGAAGATCAAACGCGAACGCACCGCCGATTGCGTGATCGGCGGATACCGGCTCGCGGCGGGCAGCGGCGATCGCGTCGGCAGCCTGCTGCTCGGGCTCTACAACGATGCGGGGATGCTCGATTACATCGGCTTCAGCAGCGCCTTCGCGGCCGCCGACCGCGTCGCGCTGCTCGAACGGCTACGGCCGTTCGAGGGCGGCGCGGGCTTCGACGGCGCGGCTCCCGGCGGCACGCCGTCGCGCTGGAACCGCGACCGCGACAAAGACCGCTCGTACGTCGAGCTGCGGCCCGAACTCGTGCTCGAGGTCGGTTTCGACCAAGTGACCGCCGGCCGCATCCGTCACGGAACGCGTCCGCTGCGGTGGCGCACGGACAAGCCCGCGCGGGCGTGCACGGACGATCAGCTGCGATCGGCCGCGAGCGTCTTCGAACTCGTCGATGCGTGACGGCCCGCGCGCGCCTTGGGCTTTTCCGCCGCATCGATCAAGTCGACGAGATCGACGCGTTTGGCGGTGGCGAGCAGGGGCTTCCAGAGATCACCCGTGCGCGCGAAACGGTCGCGCACGTTGTCGAGGCGGAAGTCGTCGATCGAGAAGCCGGCGGCGATCTCGTCCCACGTCACCGGGGTCGAGACGCTCGCACGCGGCACGGGCCGCACCGAGTAGATCGACGCGAGCGTGCGGCCCCAGGCGTTCTGATTATAATCAACTAGAACGCGGCCTTTCGGCCGCTTCGCGATCTTGTATTCCGCGGTCAGGATGTCGGGGCGTTGCGCGGCGATCGCGAACGCCAGCGCCTTTGCGAAGCTCCAACAGTCTTTCTGGACCGGCCCGCGTACGATCGGCACGTAGACGTGGATGCCGCGGGAGCCCGACGTCTTCGCATAACTCGGCATGCCGAGCGCATCCAGCGCCTCTTTGAGCACGAGCGCGCTCTCGAGCACGACGTCGAACGGCGTGCCCGCGGCGCCGTCCTTGACGGGGTCGAGATCGAAGTGCACGTAGTCCGGCCGGTCGACGTCGTCGCAGGTCGCGTACCACTGGTTGAGGTCGATGCAGCCGAGGTTGACGACCCACAGTAACGCGGCCGCATCGTCGATTACGGGGAAGTCGATCACGTTGCCATTGCCGTGATCGATGGTGCAGCGTTCGAGCCACTCGGGCGCGCCCGGCGGCGTGCGCTTCATGAAGAAGAACTCCCCGGCGGCGCCGTGGGGATAGCGTTTCATCACCATCGCCCGGCCACGCAGGTGCGGGATCAGCAGCGGTGCGACATCGGCGTAATACTGGAGCAGGTCGCCCTTGGTCGCGCCGGTGTCGGGAAAGAACGGCTTGTCGAGGTTCGATAGGCCGACGCTGCGCGTGCCGATGCGGATCGTCGTCGCATTCGCATCGCGCGGGATGAGGATCGGTTTGGCCCGCATGGCCCGTAGCATACCACGACCTGAGGACGGCCGCGCTCGGCCGCTCCAGCGGGGCGAACCGGTTACGTTCGAGGCTCCGGCGGACGCCGATGCCGGTGCGAGCATCGCGAGCGTCGCCGCAACGATCCGATACAACATGACTTAAGTATCGGATGCGCGCACGGTGTGAGCGAAGCGTATCGCTCCCGCGCGTTTGGGGAAAGCTCGCAAACGTGCTCCGCGTAACGACGTTCAACGCCAATGGGATCCGCTCGGCCGCCCGCAAGGGCTTCTTCGCCTGGCTCGAACGCACGTCGCCGGACGTGCTCTGTCTGCAAGAAACCAAGGCGCAGGAGCACCAGGTGCCGCCCGAAGCGCTCGACCTTGCGGACTACCCCGCCTACGCATTCGTCGACGCGCAGAAGAAAGGCTACAGCGGCGTCGCCATCTACGCGAAGCGGCCGCCCGACCGCATCGTACGCGGCCTGGACATGCCGGACATGGACGCCGAGGGCCGATTCGTTCGGTTCGAGTGGGGCGACTTGAGCATCGCGTCGCTCTACGTTCCCTCGGGCACGAGCGGCGAGGCGCGGCAGGACGTCAAGAACGATTTCCTCGAGCGCTTTTTGGAACGGCTCGCGGAATTGCCCCACGACGGTAAACGGCACATCGTCTGCGGCGACTACAACGTCGCCCACAAAGACATCGACACGTACGATCCCATCCGCAATGCGGTCATCACGGGCTTCCTACCGCACGAGCGCGAGTGGATGGACGCCGTGATCGAAGAGATCGGGATGGTCGACGCGTTCCGGCTCGTCGACTCGGCCCCCAAGCGCTATACGTGGTGGTCGAATTTTGCCGGTGCCTTCGAAAAGAATCTCGGCTGGCGCATCGACTACCAACTCGTGACGCCGAGCGTCGCCCCGTTCGTGCGGTCGGCTTCGATCTACCGCGACGAACGTTTCTCGGACCACGCGCCGCTTACGGTGACGTACGATTTCGATTTTGGGTAGGCACGAGGCATGGCAAAAGCACCGTTCACGCTCGGACAGATCGGCCACATCGGGCTCGCGGTCAAGGATCCGCGCGAAGCCGCCGACTGGTACGTCGCGAATCTCGGTATGGAGGAGGCCTTCGAATTCGACGGCGGCGTCGCGATCGAATCCGAGGGCGTCACGCTCGTCTTTCACAAGGGGCGCCCCTCGCCGTCGACGATCGGGCACGTGTCTTTCCATCTCCCCGACGTCGCCACGCTCGAGAAAGCGCTCGCGTTTCTCAAGAAGAACGGCGTCGATCTCGAAGATCCGGGTAACGAAATCGGTCCCGAAGCCGAAGGCTCGCCGCACATCGCGCTCTGGCTGCACGATCCGAACGGCTACCGCATCGAACTCTCCGTTCAGAACGGTGCCAAAGACTTGTAGCTAGGCCGGCGTTCGCGCGTCGAGCAAACCGTCGCGAAAGGCGGACCAGCGCCCGGTTTCGATCGCCGCGCGCGCCTCTGCCATGATCTGGGCGAGCAGCGCGAGATTGTGCAGCGAGAGCAGCCGCGGACCGAGCATCTCCTGCGCGCGGAAGAGATGGGAGAGATACGCGCGCGTGTAGGTGGCGCAGACCGTGCAGCCGCACGTCTCGTCGAGCGGGCGCGGGTCCCGCGCGAACTCGGCGTTGCGGATCGCGATGTCGCGAAAACGGCCGAGAGCGCGGCCGTTACGGCCGCAGCGCGTCGGATAGACGCAATCGAACATATCGACGCCGCCGTCCACGGCGTTGACCAGATCGGGCACCGTACCGACGCCCATGAGATAGCGCGGCTTCTCTTCGGGCAAGAGGCGCGCGGTGAAGCGCGAGAACCGATAGAGTTCGTCGCGCGTCTCGCCCACGGAGAGCCCGCCGATCGCGTATCCCGGCAGGTCGAGCGCGACGAGTTCGCGCGCGCTGCGCTCGCGCATCGGTTCGTCGAGGCCGCCTTGCACGATGCCGAAGAGCGCGGTCTGCGAGCGCGTGCGCGCGGCCGCGCAGCGTTTCGCCCACAGCGTCGTGCGCCGCACCGCTTCCGCGATCTCGTCGCGCGTGGCGGGGAGTTTCACGCACACGTCGAGCGCCATCGCGACGTCGACGCCGAGCGCTTCTTGGAAGCCCACGACGTTCTCCGGCGTGAACTCGTGTGCCGACCCGTCGAGGTGCGAGCGAAAGCGCACGCCGTCGTCGGAGAGTTCGCGGCGCGATTCGAGCGAGAACACTTGAAAGCCGCCGCTATCGGTGAGGATGTTGCGGTCCCAGGCCATGAACGCGTGCAAGCCGCCGAGCGCTTCGATCGTCTCGCGCCCCGGCCGCATCCAGAGATGGTAGGTATTTGCTAATACTATCCGCGCGTCGAAGCCGCGCAACTCGTCGGCCGAAAGCGCCTTGACCGTGGCGGCCGTGCCGACGGGCATGAACGCGGGCGTTTCGACGTCGCCGTGCGCGAGGGAGAGGGTCCCGCGCCGCGCCTCCCCGTCGCGAGCGCGTAGCGCGAACCGTTTCGCGTCCACTACGCTTCCCGCGGCGTGAGAACTCCGCGCGCCGCGACGTAGTCCGCCGGTGGCGGCGCTTCCAACGCGAGCCTCGCGCCCGTGCGCGGATGGTCGAAAGCGAGCTTCCACGCATGCAGCGCCTGGCCCGGAAGATCGACGCGCTTGTCGACTTTTCCGTACACGGGATCGTTGAAGATGGGATTGCCCAGAGCCGCCATGTGCACGCGGATCTGATGCGTTCGGCCGGTCTCGAGGACGAATTGCAGTTCGGTCGCGCCGTGCAGCCGCGCGTGCGTCGAGTAGTGCGTGACGGCCGGCTTTCCGTCGACGCGGATCGCATACTTCAAACGATCGGTTGGATCGCGGCCGAGCGCGCCGTCGATCGTGCCTTTCGGATGCTTCGGTTCGCCGACGACGATGCCGAGATAGGTGCGCTCGATCGCGCGGCGCATCATCATCTTGCCGAGCGTCGAGAGCGTTTCTTCATTTTTCGCGACGACGAGCAGGCCCGACGTGTCGCGGTCGAGCCGGTGCACGAGTCCGGGTCGCAGCGGATCGCCGGGAAGCGAGCCGGCGTAGGCGACGAGCGCGTTCGCGAGGGTGCCGTCGCGTGCGCCGTGCGCCGGATGCGTCACCATGCCCGCGGGTTTGTCGACGACGAGCACGTCGTCGTCTTCGTAGGCGATGGAGAGCGCGATGTCTTCGGGCAGGGTTTTCAGCGTCGTGCGCTCGGGCAGCGCGTATTCGAGCACGTCGCCTTCTTCGACCGGCATCGCGGGTTTGGGCACGTCGCCGTTGAGGCGGACGAGACCGGCGCGCATCGCGCTCGCGACGTGACCGCGCGAAGCACCCGAGATGCGTGCGATCGTGACGTCGCAGCGCGATCCCGCTTCGGCTGCAGTCACTTCGTGTCGCAGCGTTTCCAGAACGTTACGCGGTCGGTTGCGGCGGCGTGGCCGCGGTCTTCTCGCGGCGCAGCGATTGCAGGATCAACAGCGCGACGCCGACCGTGATGCACGAGTCGGCGACGTTGAACACCGGCCACCAGCGCAAGTCGATGAAGTCGACGACGAAATGATAGTGGAACCGGTCGACGATGTTGCCGATCGCGCCGCCGACGATACCGCCGAACGCGATCTGCACGAGGATCGACTTCGCCGCCGCCTCCCGAAACGCGAACCAGAAGACCGCGAGCACGCCGATCGCCATTCCGACCAGCAACACGGGCGACGAACCGAAGAGGCCGAACGCGCCGTGCGTATTCTGCACGTACGTCCACCACAGGAGATGCGGCACGGCGACGACGCTCGCGTTCGGATAGGCGAGCGTGGTGAGGACGACGTGCTTGGTATATTGATCGAGCGCGAGCACGACGAGTGCGGCGATCCAGAAACGGTAGGTCACAGGCTCGGCGGCCTCACGTATTGGTAAAAGAACCCCGCAATTCGCGTGAACTGATCGCTCGCGACGACGATGCCCGTAGCGACGAGCACGACGCCCGACGTGACTTCGATCGCGGGGAGAAAACGTTTGATGCGGTTGAGGGCGCTCAGCGACTGGGTGATCGCGGCGGCGGTGATCATGAACGGTATCGCGAGCCCCATCGAGTAGCAGAAGAGCAGGAACGTCGCCTGCGGCACCTTCTCTTGGGAAGCGAGAAAAATGATCCCGGAGAGGATCGGGCCGATGCAGGGGGACCAGCCGGCTGCGAAACCGAGCCCGACGAAAAACGAAACCGCGAGCGATCGTTTCTTCGCGTTGACGCGCACGCGCTTGTCCATCATGAGCGCCGGAATCTTGAGCACGCCGATCATCTGCAGTCCGAGCACGATGATGATCGCGCCGCCGACGATCTCGACGATGCGCTTGTGATCGGCGAAGACGCCGCCGATCGCGCTCGCCGAGAGCCCGATCAGAATGAAGATGAACGTGAAACCCGAGATGAACGCGAGAGCGTGGGTGATGACGCGCGCTTTGGCCGCGCCGGTCGAATTC
The DNA here is from genome assembly GCA_964657315.1 of Vulcanimicrobiota bacterium. GTDB lineage: Bacteria > Vulcanimicrobiota > Vulcanimicrobiia > Vulcanimicrobiales > Vulcanimicrobiaceae > CAZZUZ01. Next base: position 257 of record CAZZUZ010000155.1, on the reverse strand, counting down.
GCTTTGAGGTCTTCGACGCTGGTACCGGTCAAAAACGAGAGATAGCTCGGCACGAGCGGCAACACGCACGGCGAAACAAAGGACAGAAGCCCCGCCAAAAACGCCGTCGCAAAGTTCAGCTCATGCACGACCCCCCATGTACGGTAAACCCCCCACCTCCACCCGCCCCCCACGCCTCCCGAAGCCTCCACCCCGCATCCCGCCGCGCAACGATTGGTGAGCGCAGATGAAGCGCGCAAAGCGCGCTTCATTGCGCG
>CAZZUZ010000154.1:0-7002 GCA_964657315.1 Vulcanimicrobiota bacterium | reverse complement strand
GACAAACGTTTGTCTTTCAGCGATCAATGCGATGCGATCTTCGCTTGCCGTCCGCGCGTCTTCAGCTTCACGTTCGGCATTCCGGAGCGAGCCATTCTCGAGCGCGCACGCGCACTCGGCATCGCGACGATCGGAACGGCCAAGACGGTCGACGACGCGCTCGCGCTCGAAACCGCCGGCGTCGACGCGGTCTGCGTTCAAGGTTTCGAAGCGGGCGGTCATCATGGTTCGTTCGCGAGCGATCCCGCCGACGCGCACGTCGGCATCCTCGCGCTCGTGCCGCAAGTCGTCGATGCGATCGCGCTGCCGGTGATCGCCGCGGGCGGAATCGGCGACGGCCGCGGCATCGCCGCAGTCCTCACGCTCGGTGCGGCCGCCGCGCAGATCGGTTCCGCATTCTTGCTCGCGGATGAATCGGTCATCTCGCGAGCGTATCGCGAACGTCTGCAGCTTCCCGACGCACGTCATACGCGATTCACGACCGCGTTTTCCGGTCGAACCGCACGAGGGGTACGCAACCGATTCATGGACGAACTCGCAGACTCCGATACCGTCGCGCCGTATCCCGATCAGAACGCGCTCACGCGCGACATTCGCGATGCGGCTGCGGCCGCCGGCGAAGCGGCGTTGCTTTCACTCTGGGCCGGACAAGCCGTTTCGCTCGCCGTCGCGGAGAGCACGCTTTCGATCGTCGGACGGTTGATGCGCGAAACGAGTGAGGCGCTCGATGTGGGTCTGACCGTTTTTCGAGGATTTCATGGTCGCGAAGCGTACGCCGACGTTCCCATGGAACACACCGACGGCGCCCTCGCTAACGAACATCCCGAGACGAGCGTCGCGCCGCCCGTTGTGGAGCCCGTTTCGATCGACGATCCGATCGGATCCGGCTCGGATCCGGAATTGCTTCCGGTCGAACCCGAGGAAACGGCATCGGCCGACATGCCCGTCGAGCACGCGGTTCCGATTCTCGAAGAACCTGCGGCGAGCGAGTTCGAAAACGGCGAACGAACGCTCGACGAAGCGGCGCGCGGTGAAACGCCGCAAACCGAAGCGTTGCAAAGCGAAGCATCGCAGAACGAAGCACCGCCTGCACAAAGCGCGCCGAGCGAACCCGCATCGAGCGAACCGGCTTCCGAGGTGGGGCCGGCTGCCGCGAAGGGCGCGCCGCGTACGCTCGGTATCGATCCGGCCGTCGTCGAACGCAAGCGCAAGGCACAAGAAAGCTGGGATCGCGCGGTTGCGGCGCACGCGAGCGGCGGGGTTCTGGAAGGCACCGTGACGTCGGCCGTCAAGGGCGGTCTGCTCGTAGACGTCGACGGCGTGCGCGGATTTTTGCCGGCCTCGCAGGCGTCGCCCGGCCCCGGCGTCGCGATCGAAACGCTCGTGAAGCAAAAGCTGCCGCTCAAGATCATCGACGTCGATGCGGCGCGCAAACGCGTCGTCGTCTCGCACCGTCGCGCGGCGGAATCGGCCAAACGCGCGGCGCGTACCACGCTGCTCAAATCGCTCGCCATCGGTCAGCGCTACGAAGCCACCGTCGTACGCCTCGCCGACTTCGGCGCGTTCGTCGACATCGGCAGCGGCGTGGACGGTTTGGTTCCGATGAGCGAACTCGCTTTCGAACGCATCGAAAAAGTCGGCGATCTCCTCAAGGTCGGCGACACGTTCGAAGCGACGGTCATCCGCATCGAAGAAGGCGGCCGGAAGATCGCGCTCTCGCGCAAGGGCGCGCTGCCCGATCCTTGGCGCGATCACGCCGACGTCGTGCGGATCGGCGCCACCATCGAAGGGACGGTCGTCGGCAAAGAACCGCGGCTCCAGGTCGAGATCGCACCCGGCGTCGTCGGCGCCGTTCGGGAGAGCGACGCGGACCCCGGCGAATACGAGATCGGCGAGAAAATCGAAGTATCGGTGCGCAATCTCGATCGCCGCACGCGACGCATCACGCTCACCACCCTGCACGGCGCCGCGGCCGCGATCGTCACGAATTCCTCGAAGCAGACCGGCGGCTTCGCGACCTTGGGCGAAGAGCTCATGGCGCGAACCAAGACGCGCTAGTTTTAACTAAAGAGCGAAATCTGCCGGCCGCGTTCCGTGCGCTCCGAGAGGGCCTCGATGAGTTCGGGACCTTCCGCGCGCGCGTTGCCGACGGTGCGTGCGACGCGGCGATACACCCAGATGTGGGCTTCGCTCGGCCGGAGCAAGGCGAGCGCGGCTTCGGGTGCGAGTGCTTCACCGGCTAACCATTCGTCGGCGACGGCCGGTTCGAGCGTCACCGGCATCCGGTCGTGCAAGCGCGCGATGGCCTCGTTCGACGGCTGGGTTATGACCGTGACCGCGTCGCCGTCCCAAACGCCCGCCATCGCGATCGTCGCGCCGTCGGCACGCGCGATCCAAATCGGCGCCGTCTCGCCGGCCGGGCTGCGGGGCCATTCGTAGTAACCGTCGGCGAGCACGATGCAACGGTTGCCCGGCAGCAACGGACCGTACATCGGCGACGTGGCGAGCGTCTCGATCCGCGCGTTGAACGTCGAGCGCCGGACGGGCTTGCGTTCCGCAAACCGCGGCACGAGTCCCCAGCGCATCGAGCGCAGCGTTCGTTCCGGCGCGTTGACGATCGCGAGCACCGGCGTCGTCGGTGCGATGTTGTACCGCGGAGCGAAGTCGGCGTTCGGACCGATGCGCGCCCGCAGCCGCTTAACGAGCGCGCTCGGGTCGTTGTAGAGCCCGTATCGACCGCACACCGGGCACTACGTTCGCACGGCTCGCGCCACGCTCATGCCGGGACCAAAGGACCAACCCGGAGCGAGTCCTAAACCCGGCCCGGATGGCCTCGACCTTCCGCGGCATCGTTTCCGAAGTACGGACGACGCTGATCGTTCTGTTACTGATCGTGCCCTTGCTCGCATTTGCGGGCATCGACATCCAGCGCCGGGTCGTGAATTCCGCGAACTACCAAAGCAAGATCCGCCAAGCGCAGTCGCTACGCGGCGCGCTCATGCGTTCGCAAGTCGACGAGGAGACGGGCGTACGCGGGTATCTCGAAACGGACGATCGCGTCTTTCTCGGGCCGTATAGAGACGCGCTCGATTCGTTCCCGCGCCGTTCGTCGGCGCTGCACGCGCTGCTCGCGCAGACCGGACGGCAGAACGAACTCGACCTGGTCGAAGAAGAGACGAACCTCAATTTCCTCTGGATCAACGAAGTCGCGATTCCGCTCATGGCACATCCGACGCAGAAAAACCTCAAGCTGCAGCTGCAGGGTAAGGAACTCGTCGATAATTTCCGCCTGAGCGACGCGAAGATCACGAGATTACTCACCGCCGCTGCGAGCGACGCCGACAAGAGCCTGCAGCGCGCGCTCTCCGCGCTCATCGTCTTCATCGTCGTTTCCGTCGCGCTGATCTCGATCGGCGGTGCGATCGCGGCGTTCTACCTGTCGCGTTCGGCGCGGCGCGAGTTCGAAAATAAGGTCCTGTACCAAAATCAAAAACGTATCGCGGAATCGCTGCAGACGGCGTTCTTGCAGAAGTCGCTGCCGATGACGCCCGGTATCGGGCTACACGCGATGTACGTCCCCGCCACGACCGAAGCGCAGGTCGGCGGCGACTGGTACGACGCGTTCACGCTGCCCGACGGACGGCTGCTGTTTTCGATCGGCGACGTCGCGGGTCACGGCATAGACGCCGCGATCGTAATGAGCCGCGCGCGTCAGGCAATCGTCGCCGCCGCCTTGCAAGAGAACGATCCGGCGACCGTGCTCGCGCGAGCCAACGATGCGATCATCCTCCAAGATTCGCGTATGGTCACCGCGATTTGCGGCTTCATCGATCCGGAGACGCTGCAACTCGACTACGCGACGGCGGGACATCCGGCGCCGGTGATCGCGGGACCCGGCGCGCCCGCAACGTTTCTGCCGCACGAAGGTATCCCGCTCGGGATCATGCGCGGTGCGACGTACAAGACGTTCTCCTCGCGCGCGTCGCGCGACGCGCTCATCGTGTTTTACACCGACGGCGTGATCGAACACAAACGCGACATCTTCGACGGCGAACGCCGTCTGCTCGCCGCGGTCGACGGGGCCGTCGGCCGCGAAGACCCGGCGCTCGCCGTTCACGAGAGCGTGTTTTCGGGGACCTCGGCGACCGACGACGTCGCAATCTTCACCGTAACCTTTCGCAACGTCGACGGTTCGGCGGTGCCGCAAGCGACGGTCGGCGCGCTACAAGCGAGCCGCATCAACGTGGGCGTCGGTTAATTTTTCCCAGCCGCCCCTAGACGGACCGGGGCGCGCGCGTGATAGGACGTGCGAGGTTTATGATGTCGCGTCCGCTTCGCCGCTTTCTCACATCCGTTCTCGCCCTTACCATATGCGCCGGGGTTGCCGTTCCAGCTCGTGCCGATTCGCATGCGAAAGACGCGCACAACAGCGGCTTCGTCAACACGGCCGATTCGATCATCGATCTGCTGACGTCGCCCGCCGCAGATGCGCCGCACCGGACGGCGCGCCCCGCGCGTACGGTTCGCACCGTCCACGCGGCGACCGCGGCTCGGACCGCACCGAGGCCCCAGCCGCGTATTGCGGTCAAACCGATGCAGCGCAAAGCGGCCGCCGTCAGACCCGAGCCGCATCCGCCGCTCGCCGCCGTAAAGACGCCGGTCGCGCACCTCGCCGTCAAAGCACGGCCTCGTCCGTACATGGCCGCCGCTGCGCCGTCGATGCGCGCACGGCCGCAGCCACATGTGGTCGCGCAAAAGAAGCGGGTCGCGGCCCCGGCACGCTCCCGGCTTACCCTCGCGGTACGTCCGCAGCACGCGGACGAGCGCTTCAAACTGCCTAAGGCGCCGCGTCGCTCTGCGCACCTCGACTCGCATGTGGCGACGCTGCCCGTCGAGCTCGCGAACGTCGGGACGAAGGCGGTGCCCTTCAAGAGGCGCATGGTTGCGAGTGTCCTTCCGCAGCCGAAGACGGCGCCCGTGCAAGCGCGAGCGATGCCCGACTCCGTCATCGTCGCATCCGTCGTGTCGCCGCCGCAGCCTGCGCGGAAGCGGCGTGCGTCGAGTTCGAATCTGCGCCGGACGCTCCAAGTGCCGAAACACGCGAAGAAGCGTGCGTTCAAGCCGGCCCGCGGCGGGCATGGGATCGCGATCGTCCGGCCGTGGCAGGGCACCATCCCCGATACCTATTGCGATTTGCCAACGGGCTGCGCCACGGCGGCGCCCGTCAAGGCAGCCGCGGCGGACGCTGCTAAGTAGGCGGTTTTGGCGCGCTTTCGCTACCCGCTGCAAGTCGCGCTCGACGATGCGGCCGAGCGCGAACGCGCGGGCCGCGTCGCGCTCGCCGGCGCTCAACACGCGCTCGACGAAGAGCAAGCGTCGCTCGCGAGGCTGCGCGCGCAGGCGAAAGTGACCCGCGCCGAACTCGTGCGGGACGGGGCCGCTCCGGCGAGCATCTACGTCGAAGTCGGGCTTCGCCTCCAGGCTCTCGCCGGAGCCGAAAAAGAACGCATCGCCCGCATCGCACGGGCGACGCGTTCGGTCGCGCAGGCGCGCGACGCGCTCGCCGCACTTTCACAGCGCCACAAAGCGATCGAACGCCATCGCGATCGCGCGCGTGAAAAGTTCCTCGCCGCGCAAGCGCTGCGCGAGGCCGCGGAGTTCGACGAGAGCAACGCGCTCCGGGCCGGCTCGAACGTAATTCGCGCATAATTCGCGCACGCTCGTATCACGAGCGGCGGCTACACTGGCCGCATATGGATCCGCTTGCAATCGACTTGGAGCGTTCCGTTCGCGTAGGCCGCGACCGGACGCTGGAAGACGCCTCCGCAACCGCCCGCCACATCGGCGCGAACGGGCTCGAATCGTCGATGTCGCAGACCGCCGAACACGAGCTCTTCACCGAAGCGCTTTTGGCCGCGGCCAAGTCGCGCTTTGAAGAGATCAAGACGGTGACGAAGTGAACGACTTCGCGGTCATGCAGTTCGCCGCAGCGGGCATGGACGCGCAGAAGTCCGCACTCGACGTCCTCGCGCGCAACGTCGCGATCACGGAGACGGCGTCTCCCGATCATCCCGTGCACGCGCTCGAGCCGCAATTCGCCGTCGCCGGTGAGGACGACGGTGACGGCAACGGCGACGATGCGCAATTTTCCGCCGCGCTCGCGAGCTCTTCGGGCGGTGCGCCGTCACCGTTCGGCGTCGACGGCGAGTCGGACGACGGTGCGGGCACGCAGTTACCGGGCCAGGTCTCGTTTGCGGGCGCCCGGCTCGGCAAAGCGGCCGTAACGGGCGTCGACGCGGTCAGCGAGATGGTCGCCGTGCTCGGCGCACAGCGCGCGTACGAAGCCAACGCCTCCGTTTTCGATACCGGCAAACGTTTGGTCGAGAAGACCCTCGACGTGGAGCGCACCTGATGACGATTCAACCGATCGATCCCGACAACGCCGCAAGCGGCATCTCGAGCGTCCCGAACGCGGTCGCCCCGTCCGGCGATCACAATGCGGATGCCGGTCTGTTTTCGAGCGTCATGGACGGGGTCAAAGAAGCGAGTAAAGCGCTCGAGACCGCCCAAACCTCCGAGACTGCGTTTGCGAACGGATCGGGTGGACTACAGGAGATGGTCTTCGAGCGCGCACGTGCGGACGCACTCTTATCGATCGCGAGTTCGGCTGCGTCCAAGGCGACGCAGTCGCTCAATACGATCCTCAACATGCAAGTGTAGTAAGGGTCCGTCATGCAATTCCCGCCCGCACTCCTGGACGCGGTAGAACGCATTCCCCCCAAGACGCGCGCGATCTACGGCGCGGTGGCGCTGCTCGCGATCGCGATCCTGGGCTTCACGTCGTATCAGTTCTCGAAGACGACCGGATACGTCAAGCTCTTCTCGTATCCGCTCGCCGCCGATCAATTGGCCGAAGTCGAAAACCATCTCGACCAAGACGGGATTCCGTACGAAGCGGGCGTCGACGGCGTGTCGGTTCCGCCCTCGAAAAAGGGCGACGAG
>CAZZUZ010000153.1:0-7032 GCA_964657315.1 Vulcanimicrobiota bacterium | reverse complement strand
AAAAGTCCGGACCGGCCATGCTCGCTTGCACCCCCCTTGGCATTGCAGGCAAGAAACGGCTTAGAGCCGAGGATCGATCGGTTCGCTCTCGAGCGCTAGGACTCCGAAGACGCACTCGTGCATCGCCCGCAACGGTGCGCGTTCGACGAAACGGTGCAGCGCCTCGAGCCCGAGCGAAAATTCCGCGAGCGCGAGGCGTCGCTTCCCGGCGATATTCCGCTTGCGCAGCCGCTCGAGGTGCTGCGGGAACGCATATTCGGGCCCGTAGACGACGCGCAAATATTCGGCGCCGCGAACCTTGAGCGCGGGCTGCACGATACCGCGCTCGCCCCGCGTCAAAAAGTCGAACGGCTTCATGACGATGCCTTCACCGCCGTCGCTCGTGAGCGCCGTCCACCAAGCGATCGCATCGGCGACCGCGTTTTCGTCGTCGAGCGCGACGGTGCGGTATTGCGTGGCGCGCAACAGCTGCGGGTCGGCGGCGCACATCTGCGCGAGTACCTCCATGTGCCATGCATGATCCCGATCGGAATGGACGCGGCCCTCGGTCGCGAGCAGGTGGAAGGGTGCGAGAGAGACGTTCGCGAGCGAAGAGACCGGGCGTACGTAGTGCCGGTACGCCGTCACGTATTTCGCAGCCGCATCGCTTCGCTGATGCATCTTTGTCAGCAGGCCGGAATCGTCGACGCCGCGCTCGAACGCGGTTGCGAGTGCGGCGCGCGCGGCCTTCAGTCCGGCGTTCGCGGCCTCGCCGACCGGAGCGTACTGAGCGTCGACGAGGGCTTGCGCCTTTGCGGACCACGGCATGATCTCCGCATCGAGGCAGAGCCAATCGGAGTCGAATCGTTCCCACAGCCCGGCGGCGCTCGCAGCCGCATCGAGTCGCGCGAGCAGCTCGTTACCGAACGGATGCTGATCGCCCGTGAAAAACGCGCGGCCGGTGCGCGTGAGCACGACGCCGCGTCCGCTCTCGACGCCGAAGCGGCGCCGGGCCGCCTCTTCGCTGCGCGACAGCACCACGACCGCACGGCTGCCCATGTGCTTCTCCTCGAGCACGACGCGCGCAACGCCGCTCTTGCGATAGTAGGCGAAGGCTTCGTCGGGGTGCTCGAGCAGCGTTTCGCGCGCGCTCGTTTCCGACGGCGACATCGTTGGAGGTAAGTAGATCAGCCAGCGTGGATCCGCGCAGAATCGGCTCGCGATCTCCAGGGCCGCCGCCGCGTTTTCTTCGGGAATGGTGATCGCTTTTCCGAAGCGCGTCTCGATGCGCCGCTTGCCGGCGACCTCCGAGAGCGGCAGCAGATCGTCGGCTAGCTGTTGCGCGGAAAGCGGTGCTTCTATTTCGACGGCGAGCGGTCGCACCGGGTCGACATACGTGCGCAGCGCTCGCACGCTCGCGAACGAGAGTTCGGGATAGCGCAGCGCCGTCAGCGAACCGCCGTAGACGCAGCCGGTATCGACGCAGACCGTGTTGTTGACCCATTCGGGAGCGGGCACGGGCGTATGGCCGTACACGACTTTCGTGGGACCGCGATACTCGGCGGCCCAATTATAGCGTACGGGCAATCCGAACTCGTCGGTCTCGCCCGTGGTCTCACCGTAGAGCGCGAAGCTGCGTACTTCGGCCGAGCCGCGGCCGATCATGGACTCTCGCAGTCCGGCGTGCGCGACCGCGAGTCTGCCGCCGTCGAGCCAATAATGACTAACCAGACCGTCGACGAATGCGAGGACTTGGCGTTCGAATGCCGCGCGTTCGTCATCGGGCAGCTCGGCGATCTGCTCGAGGGTTTGCTCGAGACCGTGCGACACCGTGACTGGCCGGCCCGACAGCTTGCGCGCGAGCTTGTTCTCGTGATTACCGGGAACGCAGAGTGCGTTCCCGGTCGCGACCATGTCCATGACGACACGCAGCACCGCGACGACGCCCGGACCGCGATCGACGAGATCGCCTACGAACACCGCGCGCCGGCCCTGCGGATGCGACCACACGGGACGTCCGTCGCGAGCGTCACCCGACGAAGCTTCGTAACCAAGATTTCCGAGCAGCGCGCGCAGTTCGTCGATGCAGCCGTGCACGTCGCCGATGACGTCGAACGGACCGTGCTCGCCGCGTCTGTCGTTGTAGAGCGGTTCGCGCACCACCGTGAAGGCGTCGACCGCTTCGAGCGAATCGAGCACGTGCACGACGCGGTATCCCTCACGTCGCAGGCCCTTGATCGACTTGCGCAGCAGCCGCACGTGTTCGTAAACGACGCGCGCGCCGAACGAACGGTCCGGCCGCTGCTTGTTGCGTTCGACGGCCGTCTCTGCGGGAATGTCGAAGACTATCGCCACCGGAAGCGCGTGATAGCGCTTGGCGACTTCAACGCCCTTCGCGCGATCGGCCGGACGCAGGTTCGTCGCGTCGACGACGGTGAGACGACGCGCCGACAAACGTTTGGACGCGATCGTATAGAGCAAATCGAACGCCTCGGCCGTTACGCTCTGGTCCGTTTCGTCGTCGGCCAAGAGCGCGCGGCACCGGTCGGACGACACGACTTCGGTTTCGAGAAAATGTCTCGACGCGAAGGTCGTCTTTCCCGAGCCCGATGCGCCGATCAGGGTCACCATTGCGAAATCGGGGATCGTCAGCTGCACGAGAACACCGCCATCTGCGTCGGAGAACCGAAAGTCTCGTCGACGTCGCCGACCGAGCCGAAGCGCACGCCGTAGCCGTACGTTTGCGCGACCGACGAAGCCCACGCGGTAAACTCATCGCGCGTCCACTCGAAGCGATGATCGTCGTGGCGCATGCGCCCAGCCGCGAGCGACGGAAAGAGCGCGTTGTAGTCGCGATTGGGCGTCGTGAGCACGATCGATCGCGGGCGCGTCTCGCCGAAGAGAATCCGTTCGAAGACGGGCAAGCGCTCGGCATCGATGTGTTCGATGACTTCGATCACCGCGGCGGCATCGAACCCGCGCAAGCGTTCGTCGACGTATGTAAGCGACGATTGGAAAAGCGCGAGCCGTTCGCGTTTCGCGAGCGTCATCGGTACGCGCTCCATGCGTTCTTTAGCGCGTTCGATTTCGCGGTACGATACGTCGATTGCGGTAATGCGTTCGAACGCGGGCTCTCGTCCGAGTTCCATCAAGAGGTCGCCGTCCCCGCAACCGAGATCGAGGACCGACGAAGGCGCGAGCTTTCGCAATTCCGCCATGACGGCGGCGACCCGACGTTCCTGAAGACGCATCGGACGTTCGAGCGCCGTTTCGCCGGCGTCCGCTGCGCCTTCGCGAGGATCTTCTGCAGACGTTCCGTCGATTTCGTTCAAACGTGCGACGGCAGCGCGTGCTAGGCCCGGCGCGCGCTTGAGATAGCGGCGCGTGATGAATTCTCGCTCCGGATGTGACGGCAGCCAGTCGGCACCGAAGCGAAAGAGTTTCTCGACTTCCGCATCGCCGACCCAATAGTGCTTTCGCCCGTCCATCACGCCCGCGAGTACGTAGATATGGTTGAGCAGCCGCGTGAGAGTCGTTTTCGCGTGTAGCGTGATCGTCACGTACGAACCGCTGCGCGCCGCATCGGAAACGCGCACCGGCTCGACCTCGACCGCGTACCCGAGCGGTCCGAAGAGACGCTGGGGCAATTCGAGCGGTGCGCGCACCGGCGTCAACACCGCGGTGAGATCGAGCTCGCGCGCGACGAGATCTGCGCGGTCCGACCGGCCGCCGAGCGCCTGCGCGAACACGCGCGCGATGGCGACGCTCACGAACGACGAGAATGCGTACGGCCGGTCGTTGACGTACGCGTCGATCAATCCGCCGTCGTGCGAATTCTCTTTGCCGCGCACGAGCTGGATCGGGTCGATGTCGAGCATGAGTGCGGCCGTGCAGCGCTCGTCGGTCGCTTCGGGATAGAACACGTACGCGTGGCCCGCGGGCACGTCGAATCGCTGCAAGCGGTCGGGATGCTTGCGCAGGAGAAAGCCGAGATCGCGCGCGGGCGGCGTGGCATTCGTCATTAGGAGCAGCATAGCAATGAGGGACTAGCTCCGCGCCCCGTCGACCGCGAGAGCCAGCGCGTCGACGATGAAATGATTGGCGGGCGTCGGCACGCCGAGTTCGTCGCCCAGTCTCGCAACCGCGCCGCTGAGCCACGGGACTTCGAGCTTGTTGCCGCGTTCGAGATCGCCCGCCATCGACGCGCGCATCCCGGCGGGAATGGAATCGGCGAACTTCATTCGATCCTGCGCGTAGGCGGGATCGATATGGATTCCACGCGCGATCGCGACCGCGACGACTTCGCTCATCACGCGATGCAACAGCGCACGGCTGAGCGGATTCTCGCGGATCGGCCCGATCGGCGAGCGATACAGACTCGTCGTCGCACTCGCACCGACGAGAAAGACGAACTTCTCCCAAATATCGCGCTCGATGTCGCGGCTCGCAACACCATCGACGCCCGCAGCCTTACACGCCTGCGCGAACGCGTCGCAACGCGAAGACACGCTGCCGTCGAACTCGCCGAAGATATATTTCTGCAAGTACCCGTTAACGCGCACGACGCCCGGCTCCGAAATCAGAGACGAAATATACGTGACGCCGCCGACGACGCGTTCTCTGCCGACGACGGCCGCGATGCGTTGCGCGGCATCGATGCCGTTCTGAAAAGAAACGACCATCGTCTCCGGCCCGATCGCCGGCAACGCCGTCGTCGCCGCTTCTTCGCTCGACCACAACTTCACGCCGATGACTACGACGTCAGCCGCCGGCCCCTCCGGCAACCGCTCCATCGCAACCACATCCGGCTGGACGAAACTCCCCGAATCGATATCGATCTTGAGCCCGTCCCGCCGCATCGCCTCGAGATGCTTCCCGCGCGCTACATACGTCACGTCGTTGCCGCCCAGCGCCAACTTCGCTCCCAAATACCCGCCCACACCCCCGGCCCCAACCACCAAAACCCGCATCCCAACTCCCACGCCGTTCGAGAAAAGCCGAAAAGTGCGAACCGCCCCACCCGCGCTCGCCTACGCAAGGCCCCATGTGCGCGCTTGCGTGGTGCAGGGCAAGGAGCCGAAGGGCGAAGTGTGCTCGTGCACATGAGCCCTTCGAGCGACGCAGCCATGCGCCGCGCAAGTGCGCACATGGGCGATGACGGGATCGAACCGCCGACCATCACCGTGTAAAGGTGCCGCTCTCCCAGCTGAGCTAATCGCCCGTACGCGCTGGCCGCGTTCGCCGCGCATGAGGAGATTCCACCTTTGATCGTTCGTTTCGCCCGGCCGCAGGCGTTCGTGCTCGTCTCGACCCTCGCGCTCGCTCAACTCGCGCCCGTCGACGTTTCTGGAGCGGAAGCCGTTTCTGCTAGCGCGCCGGACGCGGCCTACGCGCGCATTCAATCGCTCGCCAAACACATTACCTTCGATTGGGCGAAGACGCATCCGCTGACCGCGACGGCCGAAGGCCTCTCCGACGAAGACGGCATGCTCGATTCGCCGTCGATCGCGAACGACGCCCACGACCTCGCGACGATTCGCGGATGGGAGCGCCAGCTCGTGGCGATACCCGTTGCCGGTGCGAGTCTCGTAGAACGCGACGACGTCACGCTGCTGCGCGCGCAGTTGATCGGCATGGAGCGCGCGTACACCGTCTACAAGACCGATCGCAAGGATTATTCTTGGCCAGGGCAGGCGATCACGGGCGCGGTCTTCACGCAGTTCCAACACCTGCCCGTCGCGGGTCGCAGCGGCGCGACCAAAGCCGCGGTACGCGTCGCTTGGGACCGCATCGTCGCGCGTCTCAACGGCGCGGCGCGCTACATCGCGGACGGGCAAAAAATGGTGACGTCACCGGGCAAGCTCTACGGCACCGTCGGCGCCGAGCAGCTCGCGGGCGCGCCCGACTTCTTCAACGGCGCGCTCACGACCGCCGCGAAGGCGCAGCTGCCCGCAGACGCGTTCGCGCGCTTCACCGCCGGCCGCGACGCGACGCTCGCTGCGATCGCAAACGAGAAAACCTCTATCGACACGCACGCGAGCGCGTGGCCGAACAACTACGCGATCGGGCGCAGGGCCTACGATGCGATGCTGCGCGACGAAGAGTTGCTGCCCTTCAACAGCACCGATATCGAACGCATCGCGCGCGATGAACTCGCGCGCGGCTGGGCGGAACAAGCCTGGGATGTCGATCTCGCGCGCCAGCACGGAACGCCGATCGGCGCGCCGAGCGGCGGCGGCATCGCTCCCGGCGGCACGGCGCTCATCGGCTACTATCGCGAACGCATCGCCGAACTCACGTCGTTCGTGAAATCGCACGGCGTCGTCGCGGTGCCGTCGTGGCTCGGCAGCGTTCGCGTCATCGAGACCCCGAAGTTTCTGCAGCCCGTTTCACCCGGCGCGTCGATGAGCGAACCCCAGCTCTTCAGCAAAGACGGTACCGGCTTCTACAACATCACGCCGCCCAAGTCGCTCGCCGCCGCCGCGCGAACGCTCGATCCCAATGAGGATTTCGACCGCGACCGCATCCTCGAGACGGGCGCGCACGAAGCGATGCCCGGTCATTTCTTGCAGGGCTCGATCGCGCGCCGGCATCCCGATTTCGTGCGCAAGATCCAGGGCAGCGGGGTGTTCGCCGAAGGCTGGGCCTTCTACGGCGAAGAGATGTTCTGGCAGCTCGGCCTCTATACGAACCACGACCTCGACGCGCGCTACGACGCCGCGCAATGGGAACGCGTCCGTGGCGCGCGCGCCATCGTCGACCCCGAACTCGCGAGCGGCGACTGGAGCTTCGACCGTGCAGTGACGTTCTTTGCCGCCCAGACCGGCTTCCCGGCGGATCAAGCCAAGGCCGCGATCTCCGGCATCGCACTCGGCCCGGGCTACGTCATCTCGTACTCGGTCGGCCGGTATCAGCTCGAGTCGCTTTTAGGCGACTATCTCGCGCGCATGGGGCCGAAGGCATCGCTCTACGACTTCCACACGCGACTGCTGTGTTACGGCACGACGCCGTTTTCGGTCGCCAGACGGCGCAGATGCTGCAGATAGCCGACTC
>CAZZUZ010000152.1:0-7040 GCA_964657315.1 Vulcanimicrobiota bacterium | reverse complement strand
ATCGGTCGGTTTTGTAAGCAAAAAAAATCACGCCCCGCCCGAAGCGAGGGCCAGCGAGTCGAGATGCTTCTCGAGATGATCCGACACTTGACGGAGCGGATCGGACGTGCGGTACAACATCGACAACATCACCGCACCTTCGATCGCGCAGAGAAAGACGGTGGCGGTCGCGCCCGGGTCGACCGGCACGATTTCACCCGCCTCGATCGCGCCGGTCACGGCGGCTGCGACGGAATCGCGCCAGCGATCGAACTTTTGCCTCGCGCGATCGCGCATCTCGAAATTCGTGCTATCGAATTCGATTGCCGTATTCATGATCGGGCATCCGCCCCGGACGGTGGAGCGTTGCGGATCGCGATAGTACGCCGCGATCGCTCGCAACTTTTGGAGCGGCGACGACTCGGCGTCCATCGCCGCGTCGAGACGCGCGATGACCAGACCCGCGCCGTGCTCGAACGCGGCGATCGCGAGCTCTTCCTTCGTCGCGAAGTGATTGTAGACGCCGCCCTTTTCGAGCCCCGTTGCCGCCGAGATGTCGGCCATCGACGCACCCGCGACGCCGCGCGTGTTGAAGAGCAGCGACGCGCTCTCGACGATGCGCCGACGCGTGCGCTCCCCTTTGCTCGAACGGTCTGCCGGGCGAGTCACGACGTGATGGTAAGCCTCACGTCAAAAAAAGTCAACACGGTCGGTTTTCGGATTTAGCGCGGACCCGTTTGCGGCTCGCCCGGCAGCGGCGAACCGCTCGGCAAAACGACGCCTGGCTGAACCGTGATCGGCGTGGGGCTCGAACGCGGCAGATTGCGTCCGGGCGGCGGCGGAGGGGTTCTGCGCGCGGCGGGCGCGGGAGTCGCCGTTTCGTTCGCGCGCGCCGGTGCGGCGACGACGTCGTGCGGGCCCGCGACCCAATCCGCGATTGCGCCGAGGGTCGACGTATCGAAGCGATACGGAAAGAACATCTGCGTATTCGCGCGCGAGTCGGCATCGTAGCGTCCGCCGAAATATTGCGAGAGGTCGTCCGCGACGACGATCGTCGCGCTCGGATTCGCGGCGCGCAGCGAGTCGTCGTACGCCGTGATTTCCGCGGGCGTCTCGCCGCACGCCGGCACGCCGGGCTGCAGGACGAAGAGCGATAGGTTCGCCGATTCGGCGAGTTTGCTCGGATCGTGCGCGAACGCCGAACGCTGCCACGCACTCGGATGTGCGATGTCGACGCCGTTCTTACGGGCGCACGAATCGTAACGCGTGGTCGTCGGCGCGAGCGCGACGACGCCCGCGACGCGCACGCCCGAGGCCGGATCGGAAGCCGCGAGTGCGAGATCGGCACCGTTGCCGTAGCCGAGAGCGAAGACGCGCGCGGGATCGATGCCCTGCGCGGTCTGCGCGTACGCGAGTGCGGCGCGCGCGTCCGCGCGTGCATCGTCCCACGTCGCTTGCGCGCGAGGGTTGCGGCCGCTGCCGCGCGGATCGTACCGCAGCACCGCGAAGCCGCGCTGCGTCAACGCGACGGCGAGGTCGACGTACATCGGCTGCGGCCCGGCATCGTCGTAATTGCGATCGCCCGCGGGGCCCGGCGGAATCAGGACCACGGCGGGCACCGCCGACGTCGCGTTGTCGGGAAGGTTGAGGACCGCACCGAGTTTCGCATCGCCGCTGGGCACGAGCGCTGCGCGGGAAACGATCTTCGGCGCAGCCGCATACGGCTTGGGCGTTTCGAACGCGGCGACTTCGACCGAACGCGAGTACGACGCGAGCCGCGCGTCGACGTTGAGATTATCGAAATGCGCTTCGTAGACGATGCCGTTGTTGGGATCGAACCAGAGCGTTGCGAGCCCGGCCATCTCGATCGCGACGGCGTTCTTCGGCGTCTTCGGAAAACGCGGCGGCGCCGATGCACGGCGAATCGCCGAGGACGCGATCGGCACCGCGCCGTCGGACGTTTGCGGAAACGCGAGCGAATACCACGTGAGGTCGTTGGCATGCGCGCGACTGCGATACCCGGGAAGCAGCAGCACCGTCGTCATGAACGGCGCGTCGACGACGAACGCGGGATGTCTCGCCGCCGCCGGCGCCGCGGCGGGCGCGACATACGACGACGCGACGCCGTCGACACTGGCGCGAACGCCGCCGTTTTCGAATGCGTAACGTACCGTCGCCGGCGCATCGAACGCGACGTGCGGACGCGCGGCGTCGGAACGTCCGAGCGGAAACGTCCGCGGGAACGGCGCGCGATACGTCGCCGTATAATCGAGCGTCGAAAAATCGGCATACGAAAACGATGCCTCCGCGGTCTCCGCGGCCGCACCGAACGAACCCGATTCGTCGGTCTCGATCGCACTGCGTTCGTTGCGATGGAAGAGCGCGACGGTCGTCGAGCCCTGCGTGGTTCCGTTACGCGATAATTCGTAAACGTACGTACCATCGGGCGGCGCGCCCGGAACGTTCGTGCGCGAGAATCTGCGCGGCGCGGCGTATTGCGGCGATCGCGGTGCGGGCGGCGGCGAAGCGCTCGCGGTCACTTGCGGCACGGCGCTCACGGTCGCTTTCGGCGCGAACGAGGGCTTCGTCGACGGAGCGTTTACGGGGCCGCGATCGATTCCGAACGGCGGCGGCGCGGCGGCCAAGAACGCGAGCGCGCAGAGTGGCGCGAGGGCGAGCGCGCGCATGGATATTCGCATCGGCGTGCTTCTTCCGCCCTCGTGTGACGGTAACTCCTTTCCGAAGCCGAACGCAGCGACGCATGTCGACGCAATCCATCGCACAACTCTCGCAGATCGCGCCCGGACGGACGCTCCGCGTCGAAGTCGACGGCGAGCCGGTGCTGCTCTGCAACGTCGACGGATCGCTCTACGCGATCGAAGACCGCTGCTCGCACGACGGCGGCGAACTCGATCAGAGCGAACTCGAAGGCTGTCGCATCGAATGCCCGCGGCACGGCGCGTATTTCGACGTCACGACGGGCGCGGCGCTGACGATGCCGGCCGTCCTGCCCGTGCGCACCTTCGCGGTGAGGCTCGACGGCGACGAGATCTTCGTCGACGGTTGAACGCGAGCGACCGGGCGCGTCACGTTTGGCTGATGTTCGCTAAGCCGCGGCCTGCGATACTGTGACCACCATGACACGCATCCTCATGTGTCCGCCCTCGAACTTTTCGGTCGCCTACGACATCAATCCGTGGATGACGGGCAACGTCGGCATGCCGACGCCCGATGCCGCGCGTCAGTGGGAGCGGCTCGTCGAGACCTTGTCGTGTGCGGGCGACGTGCGCTTGGAATTCATCGAATCGCAGCCCAACATGCCCGATCTCGTGTTCACGGCAAACGCGGCGCTCGTGAGCAACGGGCTCGCGATCGTCAGTTCGTTTCGCTATCCCGAGCGGCGGCGCGAGCAGAACACGTACCGCGCGGCGCTCGGACGACTCGGATTCGCCACGACGTTTTTACAGCAGGCGTTTTTCGAAGGTGCGGGAGATGCGCTCTTCGACCGCGCCCGTCCGCTGCTCTATGCCGCATTCGGTTGGCGCACGGAGCGCGCCGCGGTCAATCAAATCAGCGAAACGCTCGGTGTCCGGACCCTGCCGCTGCTGCTCGTGGACGACCGTTTCTATCACCTCGATACCTGTTTGTGCCCGCTCGCGAGCGGCCACGTCATGGTCTTCATGGAGGCGTTCTCACCGCATGCCCAGCGCATCTTGCGCCGGGCGATCGAACCCGAATATCTCATCGAGGTCTCGACCGAAGACGCCGTCGCCTTTGCGTGCAATGCCGTCGAAATCGGCGACGCGATCGTGCTGCATTCGGCGAGCCGGTCGCTGCGCGAGCGCCTCAACGCCGCCGGATACCGCGTTTTCGCAACCGACCTCTCCGAATTCCACAAGGCCGGCGGCTCCGCGAAGTGCCTGACCCTCAAGCTCGACGACGGCCCGATCTCGGCCGAAGCCGCAGCCTGATTCACATTGACTCCTGCCGCAGTTTCCGGTAAAGTACCCCAGTTATGTACGCCATTATCGAGACGGACGGAAAGCAGTATCGCGTTAAAGAGGGCGACCTGCTTCGCTGCGACGCCGTGAGCTTGGAGCCCGGCGCGGCGATCTCGTTCGACCGAGTGGTCTTGGCTTCGGCCGGCGGCTCGGCCGTCAGCATCGGAAAGCCGCACGTCGCGGGTGCATCGGTCTCCGGGACGGTCGTGCGTCAAGCCAAGGACAAGAAGATCATGGTGATCCGCTACAAGTCCAAGAAGCGCCAGCGCAAACTCAACGGCCACCGTCAGCAGTTCGCCGAAGTCCGCATCGATAAAATCGTCGTCCCCGCCTAACCGCGAGGTCTAGGACCGGGCAGACGTGGTCGAAGTCCACATCCGGGAAGACGGCCGAAAACGGCTGTCTTCTTTTTTTGCTTCCGGTCACGCCGGCTGGGCCGACGCGGGCGAAGACGTCGTCTGCGCGGCCGTCTCGACGATTCTGCAATCGGCTTGGCTCGGACTCGCCGAGGTCGCGGGCGTCGAGGTCACGGGGTCCCGCGAGAAGACCGCCGACACCGCCGAACTGGAACTGACGTGGCCCGAGTCCGCGCGCGACGACGCGGCCGTACGCGCCATCGTGGCCACCGCCGCGCTTTCGATCGAACGCATCGCCATGCAGTATCCCGGCCACGTGCGCGCGATTCGCGAAGCGTCGATCGGGTAAACCGGGCGGGTAATCGCACGCCGGTCACCCAAAGAAACGAGCACACATGAGCGACGAAACCTTCAAGCCCATCTCCGAAGAACGGCCGGCCTACACACCCGGTACGGACGCCTACGTCCCGCCCGCGTCGTCGGGCAGCGATGCCGGCAAGACGATGCTCGCGGGCGTCGTCGGCGGTATCCTCTCCGCCGCTGGATATTTGGTGTACACGCGCCTCCCCGACGAGCAGAAAGACCGTCTGCACGCGCAGGCCCGGACGCTCATCGAGAGCCGCGTCAACGAGCTGCGCGGCCGCTTCAACATCTAAGCGCGACAAGCCCGACTTAGATTCCGGACGCGTCGCCGTGCGTTTCGGGATCGCCCTCGAACGCCGCGGAAGCATTCGCTTTTGCGGCTGCTGCCGTCGTCCGATCGCTCTCGCTCTGCGCTTTCCAGAGCGAGGGCTGTTCCGGTTCGCGGACCATCGCGCCCGGCGTCTTCGCCGCATCCGCCGCCGATCGATGATCGGAATCCGCCGGCGCGACCGGATGTTGCGCGGGCGCGACTTCGGCAACGCTCGGAGGTGCGACGTGTTCCGCGCCTTGCGATAACGCGGGCGAAGGCTCGTCGAACTTTCCATACGCGGGCTTCGGCCCGGTCATCGGTTCGTCGTGCGCGAACGCTTCGCGCAGGTCCATGTCGTCGGCAGCCTTTTCCATCTCGCGGATGAACGTCTGGGACGTGTTCTGAACTTCGCGCATGATTTGACCGGCCCGGCGCGCCACTTTCGGCAGCTGGTCCGGACCGAAGATGAGCAGTGCGACGACGCCGATCAGCGCAACATCAGGAGGGGAGAGCAAAGGGTTCCTTCTTCTCTTCGTACAAGCATCCGCGTCCGACGATCACGACCTCGACCCAATTTTACGCGAAGGACCGGCAGGCCCGCTTGAAGATCATCTACACGCGCGGTAACCGGACGGAAACGCTCGCCTCGATCTCCACGCTTAGGAAGATCTTGAGCCGCTTCGTCCACCACCGCGTTTTCTACGAAGTGTCGTCGCGCAACAAACGCGGCCACGAGTTCTTTTCTACCAAGAACACCTTCGTCGTCGGTTCCATCGAAGTGGTCAATCGCGACTATCTCACGATCACGATCTTCGACGCGCACAATTCCACGCACAGTATCGAGATCCTCAATCCGTCGGCGCTGCGCATCTACGACGAAACGATGGGCAAAGGCTTCGCGGTTTCGTTTCTCTCCGAATCGCCGGGCGACGTGGAGTCGCGCTGTTACCTGCGCGACGAGGGCGACGAGAGCGACGGCATCGCCGAAAAGTGCGAACTCGAGAAGATCACGTTGCCGCAACTCTTCGAATACCTCGAAGAGATCACGCACGTCGGCGGCCCCCTCGGCTTTCGAGCCGGTCCGCCTTTCGCATCGCGCTGACGCTCTCTCCCCGCTTGCCGAGCTTTCGCAGAGCGATGCCGCGGTTGCGGTGCGCGAGCGCGTACGACTCGTCTGCGGCGATCGCGGCGTCGTAGTAATCGAGCGCGTCGAGCGGATGGCCGTCCTCGTACAGCATGTTGCCGAGGTTGGCGAGCGCCGGCGCGCAGGCGGCATCGAAATCCAGCGCGCGGGCGAACGCCGCGAGCGCGTCGTCGCGGCGGGCTGCCGCCACATAAGCGACGCCGAGTTTATTGTGAACGACGGCCCGGGCCTCGTCGTCCGGGGCCTCGGCGAGCGCGGCCGCGAGCCACTCTTCGGCTTCGCCGAACCGCCCGGCTTCGATGGCGCGCAACCCGCGTGCGAGCGAGCCGCTCGGCGGCGGCGGCTGCCGGAGCACGGCGAACCACGAGCGGACGTCGAACATATCGGCTACACGTGTTAGCCATTGACGTCGTCACGCTCTTCCCCGAAATGTTCGCACCCGCGATCGGCCTGTCGATTCTCGGACGGGCCCAGGAGCGCGGCATCGTCCGCATCCGGCTGCACCATCTGCTCGACGCTCTGGACGCAAACGAGCGCGCCGACGACCGCCCCTTCGGCGGCGGGGCCGGAATGGTGCTGCGCATCGAACCCATCGCGCGCGTACTCGACGCAATCCTAGCCGAGGCGCCGGAGCCGGAGCGACGGGCGATCGTCGTCACCTCCGCAGCGGGTGAGACCTTCGAACAGCGGCACGCCGCCGCATTCTCCGCGCTCGACCGGCTGATCGTCATCTGCGGCCACTACGAGGGCATCGACGAGCGGCTCGTCGCCCTCTACGGCGCCGTGGAATTCTCGCTCGGCGACTTCGTTCTCACCGGCGGCGAGATCCCGGCACTGGCGTTCATCGATGCGACCGTTCGCCTCGTCGACGGCGCGATCGCCGCCGA
>CAZZUZ010000151.1:0-7069 GCA_964657315.1 Vulcanimicrobiota bacterium | reverse complement strand
ACTGCATTCCGGGCACGCTCGGCAAATGCTACGGCACACCTATCTCCGCACACGACGTAACGCTCAATGGAATCGCGATCGCTCCAAGCGTTCGGTAAACGTTACGTGTCCGAACGAACGCCGTTTTTCGCGGTTCCCAAGCGATCGTAATTCCGTCGAAACAGCGTGATCGCTGCATCGGCTCCGACGGAGTGAATGTCCGCGTGGACCCACCCGCGCGCGTAGGGAAACTTGCGCGCGACGCCCTCCTCGATCATGTCTTTCCCGAGTTCGGCGTTGGTCGCGAGATGGAGATCGCCGTCGAGGTGGATGTGCCCGAGTTCCTCATCACCGACGTAGAAATCGGCTCCGTCGACGCGCGTCGGCTCGAAGAGATCCCAGTGAACGGTCGAGACAACATTTGGCCACTGCGCGACCGCTGCGGCGACCTCACCAAGTGCACCTTCGAGTCTCGGCGCCGGACCGAGAGCGCCTTTTTTCGAGCGCGGCATGGTATCCGCCGCATTGTTTTTCATCAGCATACGTAGCTCTATTCGCTTAAGACCGCGAGAATGTTTCGCATGTGCCGGTCGACGCGGAACGGTAGGTTCTGATTTGCGCGCTGCGCGTCTTGTGAACGCGCGGCGGCCGTTCGAAGAAGCGTGTGACTGGCGGCCGATTCGTTCGGCGGACTGTTACGCGCATCACGGCTTGGTCTTCGCGTTTGCCGGTGGATCGGCAACGGTGATGTGCGACGATGTCGAGCCGCATGAAAGAGCGATCCGCACGAGGAAGCGTCGAACCGCTAAATCGGCACCTCCACGCCGACCTTGACCTGACGCTCGGCGTTGATCTGTAGATCGTCGGGAAGAGGGCGCGAAACGCGCGCGATGGCTGCGTAGTATTTGCGAATCCATCGTGGCAACGGATCGTGCTCGGCGCGTACGAGTTTCGGGTCCGCGTAGAAGAACGTGGTGTCGTCCGAATCGAGATGCATGCCGGCGAGCGAGCACGGGCCGAAGATCGCTTGGATGAGCGGTCGGTCCATGTATCCGAACGACGCGGTAATCAGAACGAGGCGGTCCGAGCGTTTGTCGACCTCGACGCGATCTTTTTCGTCGACGTACGGTTTCGCCGCCCGCACGAGCGTGAGCAAGACGACGCGCTCTTCCTCTGCCCGCGCGCGAATCCAGCGATGATGGCCTCCGAGAAACGGCACGCCGTGCCGATCGCCGGTGAGAAAAACCATCGTACCCTTCGGCTGGGTCGTCGTCCGTTTCGCCTCACGGATGTATTGGTCTAGCGGAATCTGCCGATCCGTAAACGTCTTCATGACGCAGCGCCGGCCCTCCAGCCACACGACCGACGTCACGACCAGCGCGACCGCAATGACGACGGGCACCCACGCACCTTCCGGAATCTTCGGAAGACCCGAGAGAAAGAACGTGCCGTCGACCAGGACGAATGCGGTCACGAGTGGGATGACGACCGCACGTTTCCACTTGAGCACGTTCGTGACGACCTCGTAAAACGCGATCGACGTGGCGAGCATCGTCGTGGACACGGCGAGGCCGAATGCCGCCGCGAGATTCGCGCTGCTCTTGAACGTTACGACCAGCAGAATGCACGCGACGCCGAGCGCGACGTTGACCGCCGGAACGTACACCTGTCCGCGCGCTTCGGTCGAAGTGTGAATGACCGTCATGCGCGGCCAGAGACTCAAATTGATCGCTTGTTCGGTCAGCGTGAACGCACCCGAGATCAACGCCTGCGAAGCGATGACGGTCGCGAGGGTTGCGAGCACGACCATCGGTATCAACACGGGGCCCGGCGTGAGCGCGAAAAACGGATTGTCGAACGCCTTAGAATCGACGAGCAAGATCGCGCCTTGGCCGAGATAGTTGAGCGCGAGCGTCGGAAAGACCAGCGCGAACCAAGCTACGGTTATTGGAGCGCGTCCGAAATGCGACATGTCGGCGTAGAGCGCCTCGACGCCCGTCATCGCGAGCACGACCGCGCCGAAGATGAGAAAACCGTAGAAGCCGTGGTGCGTGACGAAGTAGAGTGCGTGCCGTGGATCGAGCGCGAAGAGCACTTGAGGCGCGCGAGCGATCCCAAAGACGCCGGTCAGCCCGATCGCCAGAAACCAGAGCACCATGACCGGGCCGAACAATTTGCCGACCTTCTCCGTACCGCGCGATTGGATGAGGAACAGCGAGACGAGTATTACGACCGCGATCGGCACGATGTACGGATGCGCGGCTTTGGTTGCGATGTCGAGCCCCTCGACGGACGAGATTACGGAAATCGCGGGCGTAATGATGCCGTCGCCGAAAAGCATCCCGGCTCCCGCGACGACCACGACGGTCAGCCACGTCAGCCGAAGCGGCATTCCGAATGTCTTCGGTGGCGATGCGAGCGCGAGCAGCGCGAGGATGCCGCCCTCACCATCATGGTCGACACGCATCATGTTGCCGACGTACTTGACGCACACGACGAACGTCAAAAGCCAGAGTAAGAGCGAGAGAATGCCCAGCACGTTTTCGAGCGTCGCCGGAACGTGTGCCGTCGTGAGGCACGTGTTGATCGTATAGAGCGGGCTCGTGCCGATGTCGCCGAACACGACGCCGAGCGCGGCGAGAGCGAGGCCCGGCTTAATACGGGCCATTATGCCGCGCTTCGTTCCTTCGCTCTCTGCCTCGTTCCGAGGCCGCGACCGCTTGGTGCCGATGGGCCGACCTCCGTAAAATGCCGGTCGAGATCAGCGCGACCGAGGCTAACGTCATCCTCGTTCTCCAAGACGGCGGTTCCTGAAACGTTGAATGGGACCGCCCGACGTCGGCCCACCCGATCCGCTTCCCCAGCCACGGAGCTTGAAGGACCCGCGGCTCACAAAGGCTGACCATGGCGTCTAATCACCCCTTGAATCGAGGCTTCGATGGAAATTCCGGTAGGCGAGGTTTCTCAGGCGGCGGGTCGCCTGAAAGGCAAGGTCGCGATCATCACGGGCGCGGGCGGAAACATCGGGCGCGATATATGCGAACGGTTCTTAGTCGAAGGCGCCGGGGTCGCAATGCTCGGGCGAGACGGCGCCAAACTAAACGAATTAAGTTCCCGAATCGGCGGCAACGTGCTGGTCGTACCGTGCGACGTCGCCGATAGCGAACAGACGCGCCGGGCCGTCGCCGACGTCATCGCGCACTTCGGCCGCATCGATATCCTCGTCAACAACGCCGGCTCCGCCGGCCCGCGAAGACGCTTAGTCGACATCCCGCTTACCAAGCAAGACCTCACCGCACAGCAAGAAGGGCAACGCGACGGCGAATCCGCCCAAGACGCGCTCCACAACATCTTCGGCCTGAGCTGGAACATGGTACGCGCGCTCGTCCCGCATCTCAAGCCCGGCGCCTCGATCGTCAACGTCTCGTCGATCTTCTCGCGGACGATCTACTTCGGAAGAACCGCCTACGTCGTGCCCAAAGCCGCGCTCAACACGTGGTCGCGCCGCCTCGCCTACGAACTCGGCAGCAAAGGCATTCGCGTCAACACCGTGCTCCCTGGCCCGATCGCAGGCGACCGCATCTCGAGCGTCTTCGCCTCGATGGACGCGCTCAGAGACGCAAAAAGCGGCACGACTGCAAACGAGGTTCTCGGCACGATGACGCTCATGCGCGGCAACCAAGATGCCACGCCCGAGCGCAGCTTCCCGACGACGACCGACGTCGTCAACGCGATCCTCTTCCTCGCGGGCGACGATTCCTCGGCAATCAACGGCCACAATTTCGAAATCACGCACGGGATGGTCGTGCCGCAAGAAAGTCGGAGCACGCTCGTCTCGCGCCCGGGCTCGCGCATCGTCGATGCGACCGGCAGCGTCGTGCTCGTCGTCGCCGGCCGCCAGAGCGACGAAGCCCTCGAAGTCGCACGCATCCACGCCGAACGCGGCGCCTCCGTGCTCTTCGGCGTCCCGGGCAAAGACGAACTCGCGCGCGTCCGCACGCAGCTCGCGCCGAGCGGCATCGACGTGCGCATCAATCCGGTCGAATTCGATCGCCGCGACGCGGCGGGCATCGAACGCACGCTGCGCGGCCGCATCCTCGCCGGTGCCGTCATTTTGCCGTTCTACGAAGCCGGCCGTTTCCAAACCGAACTCGCCGGCGCGTCGGATGAAGACGTACGCGCGTTTATCGACGACGAACTCTTCGGCTCGATGAGCATCGCGCGCGAACTCGCGCGTCATTTCACGCGTCAGAAAGCGTCGCCCGCGCTACAGACGCGCGTGATCTTCATCTCCAACGGCGACGACGGCCACGCGAACGTCTACGCGGATATCTTGCGTGCCGCGCAAGAGCAGCTCGGACGCGTTTGGCGCGACGAAGCCGCGCGCGACGGAAACACAAAACGCGCGAGCGCCGAATGGATCTCGCAGATCGTGCGCTTCACCAACGCCGAAGCCGAGAGCCTGCGCTTCGCCGCGTCATGGTCGACGAAGCTGATCTACGGCAAGCGCCGCGTCACGGCCGTAAATCTCTATCTGCCGAATTCGCTCGAAGGCGACACCGGCGCGCGCAAGGCAACGTTCGGCGATGCCGAGAGTCTCATCGGTCTCCACCTCGGTAAGACGGCGCTCATCACGGGCGGTTCGGCCGGCATCGGCGCGCAGATCGGACGCCTGCTCGCAATCGCGGGCGCTCGCGTCGTCCTCGCCGCACGCGAGACGGCGAAGCTCAAAGCGACCTACGACGAACTGGTTGAAGAACTCGAAGCGATCGGTTACGACGATGCGCGCGCGCGCGTCGCCATTATCGACAACATCGACGTCGCTGACGAAGCCTCGCTACAGCGCTGCGTCACGGAAGCCTTGCAGCGCTACGGTCGCGTCGACTACCTCATCAACAATGCCGGCATCGCGGGCGCCGAGCAGATGATCGTCGACATGCCGCTCGACGCCTTCCGCGCGACCCTGCGCGCCAACCTCGTTTCGAACTTCTCGCTCATGGCGAGGCTCATCCCCGAGATGAAACGCCACGGCAGCGGTTACGTGGTCAATGTGAGCTCGTATTTCGGCGGTGAGAAATACGTCGCGGTCTCGTATCCCAACCGCGCGGATTATGCGGTGAGTAAAGCCGGTCAACGCGCGCTCGTCGAAACGATGGCCGCTTTCGTCGGGCCGGAAATTCAATTCAACGCCATCGCTCCGGGCCCGGTCGACGGCGTGCGCCTGCGCGGCGTCGGCGGCGGTCCCGGGCTCTTCGAACGTCGCGGCCGGCTCATCGTGGAAAATCAACGGCTCAACGTGTTATACGGCGCGCTCGTCGAGCACGTGCGCGACGGCGAAGATGCCCGCGCATTCTTCGACGCCGCGCGCAAGAACGACATCGACGCGATCGTTGCGGAAGCTTCCTCTCCCGCGCGTCTGCGCGCGCTGTGCGAGAGCATCGTCGCGGGACGGCCGTCGTATCCCGAAGGCTCGTCGTGGCAATGGTTAGCCAACACCGGCATCATGACGCGGCTCGTCGAACGCGCCAAACGCGCCGGCTATCTGCCCGCGGAGTACGATGCGTCGATCGATGCGGCGCCCCCCGAGCCATACGTCGGCGACCGCGAAATCGCACGCAACGCCGAAAAAGTCCGTAGCGGCGTCTTGAAGATGCTGCACCTGCACAAGATGCCGACCGAGACCGAAGTCGCGCTCGCGACGGTGTTTTACCTCGCCGACCGCGCGATCTCGGGTGAAACGTTCCATCCCTCGGGCGGCCTCAAGCAAGACCGCTCGATCACCGAACGAGAACTGCTCGGCCGTTCGAAAGAAGAACGCGTCGAGCGCATGCGCGGGCGTACGGTTTGGATCGTCGGCGAGTCGCCCGTGCCGCAGCTCGCGCGCGCCGTCGCAACCTATCTCACGGACTGCCAAGCCGGCCGGGTCGTGCTGATGACGCGCACCGCGTCCACGGGCACGCTCGTACGCGAGAAGCTGTTGCCGGATCAGGCCGCGAAAGTCGAGTTCTTAACCATCGGCATGGACATCGAGGCCGGTCTCGCTCGCGCGCGGTCCGAATTCTCGTCTCCGGCCGCGGTCGTGTCGATGCCGATGGGCCTGCTGCCGACGGCGATCTTCGAAGGCGCGGGCCACGTGTCGGGGCCGGCGTTCGAGACGTTGCTCGAAGAGCAGGTCACGAATCACTTCCGCGTCGCGAGGTTCGTGTCGCTCTTCGATGACGCGCGCCTCATTCTCGTGTCGCCGGAAGTCGCGCTCGGCGGCAACGCGGCCGAGTTCGCCTTCGCGAGCTTCATCAAGACGACGCTACACGCGCTGACCGCCACGGCCGCCGTCGAGAACGAGCGCCTCGTCAACGAAGTGCCGGTCAATCAAATCAACCTCGCACGCCAAGTGCAGGACGACGAACCGCGCAATCTCGCCGAAGCCGAGGAAAAGGCCGAACGCTTCGCGCGCGCGATCGTGCTCGAATCCGGCCCCTTCGCCACCGCTCGCGAAAGCCGCTATCGCGCGCGTATCTACCGAGGGATCTCGATTACGGTGTGATCGTCCGCCGTGCCGAATTCGGCATAACCGAAATACGAGAGCACGTTCGTAACGGCTCGCTCTTCGATCGCAGCGCGCACCGAAGTCACGGCCGATCCGAGGTGCGGCGAGAACGCGGTGCGAGCGGTGTCGGAGAGCAAGCGTGGCTCGATGCTCGCGGGGCGCGTTTCGAGCAGCCAATCCTCGAAGGCAAACACATCTGCCGCATAGCCGCCGAGCCGTCCGGCAGCGAGTGCGTCGGCAACGGCGACCTCATCGACGAGCGAGCCGCGAGCCACGTTCACGAGAATCGCCGACGCTTTCATCGTAGCGAGCCGCGCGCGATCGATCGTCGCGAACGTCTCGTTCGTCAGCGGCAGCGCCAAGAACACGAAGTCCGCCGTGCGGAGAAGAAGCTCGCGGTCGGCAAAGGCGACGCCGTGTGCCGCTTCCACATCCGGCGCGGCGCGCACCGCATCCCAATACCGCACGGACGCCGACCAGCCGCGCAGCCGTTGCGCGATCGCTTGCCCGATCGCGCCGAATCCGACGATGCCGACGGTGCTG
>CAZZUZ010000150.1:0-7090 GCA_964657315.1 Vulcanimicrobiota bacterium | reverse complement strand
GTCACGAATCGCACCACCCGAACGCACTATGCCCACGCGGTCTCTAACGACGTTGATGCGTTAGGACACCAGTGTGCAGAAATGGTGCGGGACGGCGAGTCGCATGCGAGCCGCAAGATCGCGTAGACAGTGAAAAACGCCCGTTTTCGGGCGTCTGCGTCGTGTCTGGGCGAACCGGGACTCGAACCCGAATGTCTTGCGACACTGGAACCTAAATCCAGCGCGTCTACCAATTCCGCCATTCGCCCGCGAGTGGGTCGGCTTGGTGGCGGAGGCGCCGGAAGCCTCTCGCACGTCGAGCGGCTCCGCGATCCGGAAGCGCAGCGCTACGCTGTGGGGTCCGCGCCGCCGGACGCCGAGCGCTTTAGGCGGTCACGGTTTCCCGGCCGAGCAGCGACCCGAAGCCGAAGCCCTCGACCACCGCGCGCTGAATGGGCGCGGTCCGGGCGTTGATCGCGAGCGTCGCCTCATTGGCACCGACGACGGTGCGCAGCGGACGCGTTCCCGCTTGCGCTCGGGCGAGACTCAGGACGGCGTCGGCAACTTCTTGCGGGTTGCCGGCGGCGGAGGCCATCGCATCCTGAAGGCCTTGCGCGAGTCTCGCGACATCACCGTACGCTTCGACGCGCGCGGCGTCGTCGGGCAAGATGGTGGCGGAGAGGATGTTCGTGCCATAGGGGCCGGGCTGCACGATCGCTACGTCGACGCCGAAGGGACGGAGTTCGTACGACATCGTTTCCGCGAGCGCTTCGAGGGCGAATTTCGAAGCGGTGTAGACGCCCGTCATCGGAATGACGATGCGGCCGACGACCGAGCTGACGTAGACGACGAGGCCTTTTCCGGCCGCACGCATTGCGGGAAGGAACGCGCGGTTGACGCGGACAGTCGATAGCACGTTCGTGTCAAACTGCTTCGCGACAGATGCGGTCGTGTGGGCTTCGGTCACGCCGAAGTGCGCCGTGCCCGCGTTGTTGACGAGGACGGCGACCGGGCCCACGGCGTCGACGATCTTCGCGGCGGCGGCGACCGAGGCGTCGCTCGTGACGTCCACTTCGAGAACGGTCACGCCGAGTTTCTCGAGTTCCGATTTCGCCGCGGCGTTGCGCCCGGCCGTATCGCGCATCGTCGCGAACGTGCGGTATCCGGCACCGGCGAGATCGCGGGCGATGAGGTTGCCGAAGCCGGTGCTGGTCCCCGTGACGAAGGCGATGGGCTGTTCCGACATTGTTGCTCCTTTGCATTTCTGTTGCGGAGCATCAGAATATGCGTTAAACTAACTTTTGGGAAGTACGCACTTATGAGTAAGTTAACAGAGCGGCGGGCGATCGCGCGGTCTTTCGTCACGACGCGCTCCTATGGGAATTGTTATGACGAGCGCTGCCTCACGCGCGAAGTACTCGACCACGTCTTCAGCCGCTGGGGCGGTCTGCTGTTGGGCTCGCTGCTCGCGGGGCGCAAGCGCTATTCGGAATTACGTGAGCACGTCGGCGGCATCTCCGAGAAAATGCTCGCGCAAACGCTGCGGACACTCGAGCGCGACGGCCTCATTTTACGCGAGTCGCGGCCGGTGGTGCCGCCGCACGTCGAGTACGAGCTGACGCCGCTCGGGCGCGAGTGCGCCCGGCGGGTCGATGCGCTCGTCGAGTGGATCCAGTCGAACGTCACGGGATTCGTCTCGTCGCAAGATGCGTACGACGCGGCGCGGGCGCAGAAGTGATTTTCACGCGCGCTTCGACTGCGCGCCTGACACACTCCGCTCAGCGTGACGGGTTGTAGAGGCTGCAGGCGGCTTCGATCAGGCCGGCGTGAGAGAAGGCTTGAGGGTAGTTGCCGAGGGCGACGTGTTTGGTGGCCGAGTATTCTTCGGCGAAGAGACCGAGGTCGCTCGCGGTTGCGATGAGGCGTTCGAAGAGCGCTTCGGCTTTATCGCGGCGGCCGAGCATGACGTAGGCTTTGACGAGCCAGAAGCCGCAGATCGCGAACGACCCTTCCTTGCGGATGCCGTCGGCTTCGTCCGTGGTGTAGCGGTAGACGTAGCCGTCGTCGTAGAGCGCGTCTTCGATCGCGTCGACGGTGCCGACGATGCGCGGATCGTCGGGCGGCAGAAAGCCGAGGATGACCAGCAGCAACACGCTGGCGTCGAGTTCGTGCGAACCATAGGCTTGCGTGAACGTGTTGCGCTTGCTGTCGTAACCGGCCCGGCAGATTTCGTCGTGGACGCGAGCACTCAGCGCTTTCCAGCGCGCTTCGTCGATCGGGAGATTGCCGCGTTCGGCCATGCGCAAAGCGCGCTCGATTCCGACCCACACCATGACTTTCGAATCGACGAATTGCCGCAGGTTGTCGCGCTGCTCCCAGATGCCGCTATCGGTGCGCTTCCAATTCTCTTCGAGGAACTCGAGCAACGGCGTGACGAGCGCCCAGTGCGCTTCGTCGAAGACGAGGCCGTTGCGCTGCGCGCGTTCGAACGACGTCAGGACGTTACCGTAGACGCCGAGTTGGAATTGCACGCGCGCGTCGTTGCCGACGCGTACCGGCGTCGAGGCCTCGAAGCCGGCGAGCCACGGAAGTTCCGTTTCGGCCGCGACGTGACCGCCGTCGACGGCGTACATCACTTTGAGATGCGGCGTGCAGCCGGCATAGGTTCGCGAAAACCACGTCCGCCACGCTTCGGCCTCGTTCCGGAAGCCCACGCGCATGAGCGATTCGACGGAGAACGCGCAATCGCGCAGCCACGCGAACCGGTAATCCCAATTCAGCGATTCGCCGAATTTTTCGGGCAGCGAGGTCGTCAGGGCGGCGACGAACGACCCGTGCGCGCGGCTCGACAGCGCCTTGAGCGCGATCGCCGAGCGCAGCACGAGTTCGCGATGTCTTCCTTCGTACGAGAATTGCGCGGACCACGTCTGCCACCACGCGCGCGTCGCTTCGAGCTGCGCGTACGCATCGATCGCTTCGGGCAGCATTTCGAATGCGGAGTACCATTGCAGCGTCAGTGTCACGCGCTCGCCCGCAGCGATGGTAAACGTCGACGTCGCATCGTGGCGCGATGTGTGGAACGGTACGCTCGAGCGGAAGGCTAGCGCGTCGGGCGCGGCCATCGTGATCCAAACGTCGTCCGCGCGTTCGCCGAGCGGCGGGATCGAACCGTACGACATACGCGGCGCGTAGCGCGTGGCGAACGTGACGCTCCCGGTGATGCCTTCGACGACGCGCACCACGGCCGAGTGCGTCGTGTCGAGCGGCATGAAGTCGACGACCTTCGCCGAGCCGGACTGCGTCGTGTAGGTCGTATCGAGGACGAGCGTGCTTTCTTCGTAGCGCCGTGCCGCCGTGACGTAGCCGTCCGCCGGCGCGAGCGTCCAGCGGCCGTTTTCCGCCGTACCGAGCAGCGACGCGAATTGCGCGGCCGAGTCGAAGCGCGGCAGGCAGAGCCATTCGAGGCTGCCGTCTTCACCGATGAGGGCGCCGGTGCGAAGGTCCCCGATCATGGCATACGTGTTGATACGATCGGGGGTCATCCTGCGCGCTTTGCCCCGATCGGTCTCGGGCTACGCATGCCGATGGTGCGCGGACCGTTCTTCCCGTCCTCAGACGCCGGCAGCCGGTTATCGACTCCGCGACGCGATCGCGATGAAGGCGGCGAGCGCGATAACGACAAATGACGGCCCATGACGAAGCTTCGCGTCTTTGCGGCAGCGTCCGCGTTCGTATTGCTGCCGGTAGGCGTCCTCGCCGAGCCCGACGGCTCGACCGTGTCGACGATCGTCAAACCGCTGCGCGAGATCGGGCACGTCAAAGCGCAGAGCGAATTCTGCAAGGCGTTCTCGGCCGGTGCGGCGCCCGCCGCGACCGCCGCGCTCGACTTCGAGAACCGATTATTTCTTACCGGCGCGGATCTGCGCGCGTTCGATTCGAGCAGCGATCTCGCCAAACACAAGACGCTGCGCGTGCTCGAGGACGACCTGCGACAGCTCGCCGACGACGCGCTCTCGGGACAAACCGAACTGCACGCCCTGCGCGAGCGTGCGCTCGCGAGTGGCAGCGATGCGGACCGTGCGGTCGTCGAATATGCCGATGCGGTCGGCGGCGCGCAGGGACGGCAGATGGAACTCGCGCGCAACATCGCGCGCATCGTCGGCACGCTCGAAGAGACCGAGGTCCACACCATCGTCAACGGCGCGCTCGACGATCATCTCACGGGCGTCTTCTCCCGCAGCGGCCGGACGCCGAGCGCGCAAGCCGATGCCTATCCCGGCCTGGATCCGACGCCGTCGTTCGAACTCGACTTCTTTACCACGCCCGGCGACGAGATGGTCGGACGCGATCTCGCGCGCGCGGTCGCACACGCACGGGAAGCCGAATCGCTGGAGAACTGTCTGTAGAGCGCTTCCTTCGATTGCGCGCCTCCGCGCGCCGCGAGGAATGACAATTTCTAGCGAAGCGGGTCCGTGAAGCGGGCTCTCACGAAGGGCGTGTACCAGGGGTGGCCGGTGACGTCGACCCACATCGACGGCGTTTCCATTTCGCCGAGGACGCGGATGCGGCCGCCGATTCGCAGGCCCGCGGTCGGCGTGTGGACGTACAAGTCGACGGGCTCGGCGTCGGTGCCGCACTGGCCGATGAGCGAGCCTTTATCCACGATCGACGTGATGTCGCAGACGAAACGCACGCGTTTGCCGACGACGCCGCGCAGGTTGGCGGTGACGTCGTTCGCCGTCATCGGCGTGACGGTCTTCGCATAGGCGCGTTCGGCCGGTGACATCGGCGGCGCCGGCGCGACCGACGATGCGAGCGCGGCGACCGTCACCCTCGTCGCAAGTTCGGCGAAGAACGCCGCGGCGGCGGCGATCACAGGGCGACCGTGTGATACGACGGGGACGTGCCGAAGATGTCGGCTCCGAATGGTGTCGTGCCCGGGAAGCCGGCGAAACCGAGATAGGCGAGGCCGAAATCGTCTTCGATCGAACGCAGCGCCGCGTAATGATTATAACTTCCTGACGAGACCGTGCCCGGCGCGATATACGGCGAGAGCAAGATCGTGCCGGTCTTCCCGCCGCCCGATCCGTCGGTGATGCCGCTCGTGCCGGGCGGAACGCCCGGCGTCGTCGTGTTGGGATCGGTTTCGGCCGTCTCTCGGCAGCACGACGTGCCGTCGAAGGTGGTATCGGCGCCGACGCTCGGATTCTTCGCCGGGCTCGACTCGTCGAACGTGACGATCAGCAGGCCGTCCCGTTTGAAAGCCGGGGAACGGGTGATCAGCGGAATCCACTTCTGCAAGAACGCGTTCTCGTTGTCGTAGGCGACATCGGTCGTGCCGGCAAGACCCGGCGCCTTGCACGGCACGTCGTGGCCGTCGTTACACAGATTCGGCGTGATGAAATTGAAGTTCGCGGTCGTCGCGACCGATCGCAGGTCTTTCGCGAGCGTATCGTCGCCGAGCGGCACCACGTTTCGCGCGCACGAGCCGGAGCCCAGCAGCGACGCGAAGTAGACGAACGGGTTGTGCCG
Organism: Vulcanimicrobiota bacterium; assembly: GCA_964657315.1. Taxonomy (GTDB): domain Bacteria; phylum Vulcanimicrobiota; class Vulcanimicrobiia; order Vulcanimicrobiales; family Vulcanimicrobiaceae; genus CAZZUZ01. Next base: position 1,579 of record CAZZUZ010000150.1, on the reverse strand, counting down.
CTGCGCGTACTGATCTTGCGGCTTGCCGGCCGAAGCGGTTTGCGCGCGCAGCGTGAGGTCGGGCACGCCGTAGGCTCCCGTCGTTGCGGTGGGCTGCGTTTGCCCGCACGTCGCGGCCTCGCGCGCCGCGTCGAGGCCCATGTCTTCCATGTACCCGCGATAGGTGAAGCCGGCGGACGTCAATTGGTCTGCAAGCGTCATCGTCGTCGACGGGTAGACGCAGCCGGCCCCGGCGATTTGATCGAACGGGCCCGTGGCGACGGGATTCGCGATCTGCGTGTAGGTCGTGCAGTCGCCCTGATTTGCGGTCGTGACCGACTGGCCGCTGATGAACGACAGATAGTTGCCGAGGCTGAAATGGCTCGTGCCCCAGTAGTTCGGGACGAACGCACCCTGCGCGGAGACGGTCGTTTGCAGATACGGCACCGGCATGAGCGTGCCGAACGTGTTGTCTTCGGCCTGGTTCTCGAGCATGATCACGAACACGTGCCGTAACTGCGGCGTACCGTCAGCATTCGGCGGCAGCGTTTGGCTCGAAGCGGGCGCCGCTGCGAGTAATGCGCAGCAGAATCCCAAGACGCCGGGGAGCGCGGCAAAGCGGCCGGAGACGTTCATCGTGACGTGGTCCTTGGCGAAGGAAGTGCGCGGCTTGGCTTACGCGCGGCCGTCTGCTATTACTGCCCGCCTTTGAGCGCGATGGAGACGCACACGCAGAACTCGTCGGACTCGCGATGGACCGAAAGTCCGTTCGAGAGCGATCTGAGGATTCGCAAGCCCCGGCCGCGCTCGTCGCTCGGCTCGGCCGAGAGCTTCTCGTCGAGATCGTAGCCGCGCCCGCGATCGAACGTACAGATCATCAGTACGCCTTCATGGCTGTACGCGACGATCGACATCGGGTCTTCGCCGTAGCGCACGACGTTCGAAGCGAGCTCGCCGAGGATGACGTCGACTTCGTCGAGTTCGGCGGCCACATCCGCGTTCTCAATCAGTTTCCGGAGCCCCACCCGGGACGCACGTGCGCTCAGTGCGTCGCCGCGTGCGAGTGACCAGCGCACGTACATTGGTGTACGATTCCCCAGGAAGCCGAAAACTCAATCTTTGCGTCCTGCGTGCAAAACGCATCGTCTGCATGACGAGCGGAAGTCGGGTACGAGAACATGAGCGAGTAGGTGCGTCATGCAGTCGTCGGCCTCGGCGACATCTCGCAGGAGGCGATGCTTCCCGCGTGCGCGGGCACGAACGACGGGCCGTTGCCGGACATGGCGCGTATCCGATCGATGCGGCGCGGTACGTCTTCGAAGACGAGCCGGTCGCGGTCCGTTCCGGCGATCGGGATCCGGCACACGGATCAGTTCGCCGGCGACTCTTCGAAAGCGTCCTCATCGCGGACCGCGCACGGGTTGACGAGGTAGAGGCAAGCGTGATTTGAGGCGAGGGTGTTACGGCAAACGCGTCGGGTATGTCGGGTATGAGTGTAGGGTTTTCTTGAGCGGTACGTCTCGGAAGTCGTTCTTTTCGCAATTGGCCGGCGTCGCGGGCGCGGGCGTGCTCGGCGCCGGTCCGATGCCGGGCGATGCGG
>CAZZUZ010000149.1:2257-7092 GCA_964657315.1 Vulcanimicrobiota bacterium | reverse complement strand
TGGAGGTCGCCGGCGCGTGCGGTCGCCGCCCAATCGATGCGGCGCGGATCGTCGCCTTCGACATATTCGCGCAGTTCCGAGAACTCGAGACCGTCGCCGCGGCGCGCGGCGTACGCGCCCGCCCCGCGAATGCCGCTGCGCCGAGCCGCGAGCAACTCGACGCGCAGTCGCGCTTCGAACGAACCCGCGCGATTCATACGGGTGTCGTGGTGCGTTTCTTGGCGGCTTCCGCGCCGCGCGTCGCGGCGCGTTCGGGCGCGAACCGCACGACGAGTATCGCGAGATCGTCCGTGATGCCGCTCGAACGGCGCCGGATGCGCCGCACGATGCCGTCGGCAACTTTTTGCGCGTCGCCCTTGGCCTCGGCGAGCCACGTGCTCACCGCATCCGTCCCGAGCAGCTTGCCCTTCGCATCGCGCGATTCGGTGACGCCGTCCGTGCTGATCATGAGCAGATCGCCCGCGCGCAGATGCAGCGTGCGCGTCGCATAGCGCGCGCCGGGCACCACGCCCACGATCGGGCCCGTGGGCGGCAGCCGCGAGACGTCTTGACCGACCATCACCCACGCGGGCTCGTGACCGGCCGACGCGTAGCGCACGGTGCCGTCTACGAGATCGATGGACGCGAGAAACATGACGACGAAAGCTTCGGGGTTTTCGGCCGACTTATCGTAGACTTCGGAAAACTTCGAGAGCAGCAGTCCGGGGTCGCGATCGATCGAATACAGCGTGCGTAGCGAATACTTGATGAGCGCGGTGTCGACGGCCGCTTCGATGCCCTTGCCGCTTACGTCGGCGACGAAGAACATCGCCGTGCGGTTATCGTAGGTGAACGCGTCGTAGACGTCGCCGCCGACGTTCGAGCCGAGCGTGGCCGACATCAGCACGCCGCCGAGATCGAGATTGGGAATCGCCCGGCGCTTCGAGATAAAAGCACGCTGCAGTCGTTCGACGAGCGACCTGCCTTCTTCGATCGTCGCGCGCAAGCGGCTCGAGAGCACGGCAAAGAGCAGCGCCACGATCGCGAAGAGGGCATTCGAGAGATCGCGCGTGTGCGTGTTCTGGCGCGAGGTCGCATCGAAACGCGCGCGGCCTTCGGCCTCGAGATTGGCAAGCGTGGCGCTCAGGCGCTCGTAACTCGCCCGAGAGCCGGGAAACGTGAACCCCGGGGCGCGCTGATCTCGCGTATTGGCGAGCGACGAAATGCGTTCGAGATCGCTCGAGAGCAGCTTCTCGTACGGACGCAGCATACGTACCGACGAACGGCGATCGAACTGCTCGACTTCTAAAAGTTCGGAGTCGCGCTGCGCGGCGACCACCGCGGACTGATACGAGAACGCCGATGAAATATCGACGCCGGCGCCATACGAAAGATACGTCGCGTACGCGAACGCGGCAATCAATCCGAAGACCAGCAGTAGCGTGACGACGACTCTCCGGGAAAGAGACGCCGGCCACGTTCGGCGCATCAGCCGCATTGGGGTTCGCTAGTCCATTGGACCCCGCTGCACCTCTCGGCGGCCGGGTGACAGGGAGCCGCCGAACCTGTCCCCAACGCAACCGATATGATCGCCACAAATACCGTTTCGATTGTCATCGCGGACGGCGCAATGTCCGCTTACCTCGCACGTCCGGCGAAAGATGGTTCTTTCCCGGCCGTCATCGTACTCGAGGGGGTATTCGGATTCGACGACGAGCTGCGGCGCATCACGGAACTGCTCGCCGGCTTCGGCTACGTCGGACTCGCGATCAATTATTTTCACCGCACCGACCCCGATTTCAAACAGCCGTATACCGCGGAGGGCCGCGCGGCCGGCGAAGAAGCGACGAAAACGGTCAAGAAGGCCGATGTCGTAACGGATATCGCCGCGGCGCGCGATTGGCTCAACCGTCAGGATTTCGTCGACAACGGCCACGTCGCGGTCTGGGGCTTCGGCTTCGGCGGCACCCTCGCGTACCTCGCCGCGACCCTGCCGGGCATCAGCGCCTCGGTCGCATTCTACGGCCAGAGCATCGTCTCGCTGATGCCCGACGGTGAAGCCGCGCCGATCGAAGACACGCGCGATCTCCGGGCACCGATTCTGCTCGTTTTCGGCGGTCAGGACCAGTTGATCACCGCTTCAGACATCGATGTCATTACAGAATCTTTACGTTCGAATGGAAAAAAGTTCGAAGTCCAGACCTATCCCAACGTCGGTCACTCGTTCTTCCGCACCACGACCGACACGACGTCGGCCCGCGAGGCGGCCGACGCATGGGATCGTGTCCAAGCGTTCTTTGCTAAACATCTGAAGTAAATCGCGCGATCAGGTTGCGGCGTTGGCTTTGGCGAGCAGCGCCGTTCGCGAACTCAAAGCGAAGGTTTTGAGGATCGCTTTGATGTGGTTGCGGATCGTGAACTCGCTGCGGCCCTGTTCGTTTGCGATCTCCGACGTCGACCGGCCGAGCAGTAAGAGATCGTAGACGGCGCGCTGTGCGGGCGTCAGTAGCGCGGCCTCGCTCGGTTCGGGACGCTTCGGCCGGGCGGAGCCGCGCGCGAGCCAGCTCTGCGGATACGCCGCGAGGCGTTCGGTCGCGCGCTCTTTCCAGCGTTCGTCGCCCGTCACCGCCGCGAGTTCCAGCGCCGCGCGAGCCGCACGCCACTCGTAGCCGATCGAATCGTACGTTTTGTAAGCGCGCTTGAGCAGCCGCGCGGCTTCGGCATCTTCGCCCAGGGCGCGTTGGACCGAGCCGAACGAGTACGCCTCCATGGCGTCGACGCGGCGATCTTCGTTGGAAACGAGCGATCGTGAAAAATGCTTTCCGGCCTCTTTGTAACGTGCGACGTATGCGAGCGCGAGTGCCGGATCGCGCGAGGCGAAACGCTCCGCCAGCAGTGAGAGCGCGAAACGCTCTTCACCATCGAGCGCGTTCCAGGCGACGCGCGCCGCGAGTTCGTGGGCGTCGGCAAGTTCTTGCTCCGCCCAGCGCGGCTCGCCGAGGACGTCGGCGAGATAGGCGCGATCGCACGACGACATCACGCGCCAGCCGTCGCTCGGCGCGATCTCCGACGCACGCTTGAGATTGCGGAACGCGTTGAACGCGTCGCCGTCGAGCGCGTATCGCCACGCGACGGCGCGCAGCATGGTGAAGCGTTGCTCGCCCGTATCGGGCGTCCAGGGAATCTCCGCGGCATCGGCATATGCGGCGTCGCGCAGCGCCGGGCTCGGCAGTTCGCGCGCGAGGTACGCGATTTGACTAGCGATCAAGGCGCGCAGCCACGTCGCGGCGGCGGGATCCTTGCGCGACACGTTGCGCGCCTCGAGGAGAATCGCGCCCTGCTCCGCGACGTTGCCGCGCGAGGCCGCAGACGCGCCAAGTATGATGCGCGCTTCGAGTCCCACATCTCCGGTCGCGGTCTCGAGCGCGCTCGCCGCGAATTTTTCTGCTACGTCGAGCTTGCGAGCGATCCACGCGGTACCGGCCCGCTGAACGAGCAGCAGCGTTTCGAGCTGCGAATTGCCGCCCGCGAGCTCTTTCGCTTTCTTGAATTTCGCGTTCGCGGCGGCTTCGTCGCCGAGACGTCCGTAAGCGGTGCCTTCGCGAATCGCGACTTCGGCGCACTCCTGCGCGCGCGTGAAACGCGACGCATGTTTCGTGAGGAACGCCAGCGCCTTCGCGGGTTCGCGCCGCAGAATGTCGACGCGGGCGCGAAGAATCAGCGACGCCGGCGTGACGCTAGCGGGCGCGTGCGCGAGGTCCGCGTCGATGCGTTCGACGAGTTCGGCGTAGCGAGCCGTGCGAAAAAGCTCGGCGTGCGAATCGCCGGGCGCCTTCGCGACGGCAGGGTTCGTTTTCGATTTAGGCAATGCTGGTCCACATAGGCTACTGGCGAACGAAGATTAGCCAGAGGTTTGCGGAACGAAGCGATTCCTTCCTACCTACGTCACGCGAGATTACACCGCAGCGATGAAATTCAACTTACGGTCTCTGTTCGCGATGGTCGCGTTGCTCGCGGCCGTGACCGGCTGCGAGAACAACGGCGAGATCGGAAGCCCGGCGCTCGGCACGAACGCGACGTCATCGCCGACCGCTGCCGGTACGACGACCCCCGCGCCGACGTCCCCGGCGAGCGCGAGCCCGTCCGCGACCGCATCGCAGAGTGCGAAACCGACGGCGACCCCATCGCCGGCACAATCCGCGACGGCAACCGCCACGGCGACCGCAACCGCGTCCGCCGCCGCGCCGTCGTCGAGCCCGGTCTAGCCTTCGCGCCGCGCGGAGAACCGCAGCCGCACGTAGTCCGCGACCCACGCCCCGCCGGGCAATCGCAGGCTCGGCGCCGCGTAGCGTTCGGCGAGGTCGTACGCGGCCGCTCGATCGGCATCGGGGAAGTCGGCGAAATAGATGTCGGCGAAGGTCTCGAACCACGCGCGCACGCCGCTCGGCAGCGGCGTCGGCCGCGCGTGTGCCTCGATGGACGTCACCGAAAAACCGCCGCGCTCGAGCAATTCGCGATAGGCGTCGGGCGCAGGCAGATAGAGCGGATTGCTTCGCAATTCGTAACCTTGCGCCGCGAGCGCGGCGACGAGCGCGGTCGATAACGCCGCAACGTTCCCGTGCGCGCCGAACTCGCCGACGAACCGGCCGCCGGGCACGAGCGCGCGAGCGACGCCCGCGATGACGGCCGCCGCGTCGCGCATCCAATGCAGTGCGGCGTTGGAGAAGACCGCATCGAACTCGCCGTCGAATGGCAAGTTCTGCCCATCGCCCAGCCGCGCGTCGAGACCGCGCGCTTTCGCCGCCGCGACGAACGAGTCCGATGCGTCGAAGCCGACGACGGTCGCACCCGCGGGG
>CAZZUZ010000149.1:0-2247 GCA_964657315.1 Vulcanimicrobiota bacterium | reverse complement strand
CGCACCGTCGCCGCAACCGAGATCGAGGATGCGTTCGCCGGGCTTGGGATCGAGCAGTTCGACGATCGGCGCACCGAGATCGGATACGAAGCGCGCGTCGCGCGCATAGCGCCGCGCATCCCAGATCTTCAAGCCCCGGCCGCCGTTACTTCGATGCGGGCGGGTTCGGGTCGCTCAGCGCGGTCGCCATCGCGCGATAGATGTCCAGGCGGCCGCAGCCTTCGTGCGGGTCGCCGATGTCGTGCGCCGTCGTGCAGAGCAGCGACTTCATCTTCGAGGCCGATGCGTACGAGTTATTCGCAGCGATGATCAGTGCGACCGCGCCCGCGACGACCGGCGTCGCTTGCGACGTACCGGCAATGAGCGTCCGGCAATCGGGCGTGCCGGTCAACGCGTTACCCGAAACCGGATTGCCGAGATCGCCGCCGCAGTCGGCTTCGAACTTCGTATCATAGGGCGTCGACGTCCAGATGTCGTCGATCCAGTGGAGTTCGTCGGTCGTTGTCGCATTCGGATCCGCGTCGGCCTTGCTCGGGTCGCCGCCGGGAGCGACGATACCCCACGCGCTCGCGCTGCCCGGGGCGGCGGCGGGCGAACCGTATTCCGAATAGCTCGCGACGTATTCCGTCGGCGCCGACGCGCTACCCGAAGGCGACGACGACGATCCGTTCGCGAGCCCGTCGCTGAGAGCCGAAGCGCCTACCGCGATCACGCCCGTGTCGCAGGCGGGCGACGACACCGGAATCGTTGCGGGCGTCGAAGTCGCGTCGTTGCCGGCCGCAGCAACGACCACCACGTTCGCGGCAATCGCATCCGCGACCGCCGTGCCCTCGGCTGTATCGGGATCAGCGCCGTTCGTGCACGTGCCGCCGCCGAGGCTCAGGTTGATGACCGCGGCACCGCTCTTGACCGCATCGCCGATCGCGTCCGCGATGTCCAGGGTACTCGCGCCGCACTGATTGTCGGGATCGGTACCGCCGACGACGCACGAATCGTCCGGCATCGGAAAGACTTGGTATCCGAGGATGCTCGAGTTGCCGCCGCTGCCGACAAAACCGAGACTGTTATTGATTGCCGCGCCGGCGATGCCGGAGACGTCGGTGCCGTGCCCGTCTTGATCGACCGAGAAGTTCGACGACGAGCGTACGTTCGTCGAAGGATTGGTTAAAAAGCACCGCTGCTGGACGATCTTCGAATTGAGTTCCGGGTGCGACGAATCTTGGCCGCTGTCGATGACGGCGATCTTTACGCCGCTCGAGCCGAGCGCCCCGCCGTTCGTGATGCCGCTGCCGTTGCCCGATTGCGAATACGCCTCCGCATAGTCGAGACGCACGGCGTGCATGCCCCACTGACCCGGTACCGACGACGACTCTTCGTACGGATCGACGTGATAGGTCGGCGCTGCGGCGTCGCCCGATGCCGTGAGTTGCGCCTGAGTGAAGCCGTTGTAATACGTATCGTTCGTGAAGTATTTCGCCGCGACGGTCATCTCGTGCCGGGCGAGCCCGGTCATCGTCGCCTCGACGACGCCGGACTGCGCGCGCAGCTTCGCGATCGCCGCCGCCTCCGTTCCGGGCGTGACGCGCAAGATACGCTGATACCGGTTGACGTGCGAGTAGCTGATCTCGCGCAGCAAGCTCGCACCCGCAGCCGATTCGCGCGAAGCCGCGATCGATTTCGTGCGCGCGTCGGGTTGCGAGCCCGAGTACGTGACGGCGATCAAGCCCGTGGGCTTCTGCGCCTGCGCATACTCGTACACGCCGGCGCGGCGAGAACCGGTCTCGTTGTGCGTGCCCGTCCTCGCGATCGAACTCACGGAATCGCTCGACGGACACGTGTACGCAGCCGCGTTCGTTCCGCCGCCGGAACCCGTGCCGCTGCCGCCCGTGCTCACCGGGGTGGGGCTCGGCGTGGGAACGGGCGACGGGGTCGGACCCGGCATCGAGCTTCCACCGCCGCTGCAGCCGGCGACCAGCGACACGAGTACGATAGCCGAGAGCGTACGATTGAACACGTGCGAACGAATCATAGGTCCTTATCATCTCGGCAAACTCTGAGAGCCTGCTGAAAGACCTTAAGGGCTCATAAAAAGTGAGCCCTTCGCGGCCGCGTCGACCGCTGCGTCGTCGAAAGGCAGCGTTACGAGCGTGCCCGCGAGCCACGTCGCCGCGGCGTCCCGGTAATGCGCGGATCCGGGCTCGCCGGATTCGCCCTGCGGTATCACCATGCCGCCGGCTTCCCAATTGC
>CAZZUZ010000148.1:0-7147 GCA_964657315.1 Vulcanimicrobiota bacterium | reverse complement strand
GACGAAGCCGTGTCGTTCCAAATTCTCACCGAGGATCAAGCCGAAACGGACCGTTATTGGAACGCGATCGTCGGTAACGGCGGTGAAGCGAGCCAGTGCGGCTGGTGCAAAGACCGTTTCGGACTCTCGTGGCAGATCACGCCGCGCGTCCTTATGGAAGCGACGACGAGTCCCGACCGCGCGGCAGCAAAGCGCGCGATGGAGGCGATGATGGACATGCAAAAAATTGACGCCTCCGTCATCGAGGCCGCGGTCGAGGGCACCATAAAGTAACTGCAACGAGGCGACGGGCGACGGGTTTGTAACCAGCGCAATGATCGCGACGCAGACCCGGCAACCCGCACTCTTCCTCTCGCACGGCGGCGGCCCGTGGCCGTTCATGGACGGCGAGTTCCTTCACTCGCACGACGCGCTCGCCGAACATCTCGCCTCGATCCCCGGCACGCTGCACGAAACGCCGCGCGCGATCGCGATCGTCTCGGCGCACTGGGACGCGCCGGTCGCGACGATCAATACGGGCGCCGCGCCGCCGATGCTCTACGATTATCGCGGCTTTCCCGAGCACACGTACCGCGTAAAATACGCGGCGCCCGGTGCACCGGACGTCGCGATACGCGTTTCCCAGCTGCTCGCGAGCGCCGGCATCGCGTCACGCAGCGACGGCGCACGCGGTTACGACCACGGCGTGTTCGTGCCGCTTTCGATCGTGTTTCCCGACGCGGCGGTTCCGGTCGTCCAGCTCTCGCTGCGCTCCGACATGGATCCGGCGGCGCACCTCGCGATCGGGCGCGCGCTCGCGCCGCTTCGTGACGAAGGCGTCGTCATCGTCGGCAGCGGCATGACGTTCCACAACATGCGCGCGTTCTTCGAGCCGAGCGCGTCGATAACGCAGGCCGCCGCGGCGTTCGACGCGTGGCTCGCGCAAACGATGCTCGAGCCCGATACGGCGCGTCGCGATGCAGCGATCCTTCGCTGGCTCGACGCGCCCGGCGCCCGCATCGCGCATCCGACACCGGAGCACCTCCTGCCGCTCTTCGTCGTTGCAGGCGCGGCAAACGACGACGCCGCGTCACGGCCGTTCGCGCAGCAACTGCTGGGCTTTCCCGTTTCCGGTTTTCGCTTCGGTTAGAGTAGTACAGGAGAGCGACGGGCCGCGGGCAAGACACGACCATGGCGCAAGGCTCTCCGATCGTTCAAACGCGAGACCTGGGTAAGTCGTTCGCGGGCTATCGCGCGGTCGACGGCGTGACGCTCTCGGTCGACGAGGGCACGATCCACGCCATCATCGGGCCCAACGGCGCGGGCAAAACGACGTTCTTCAACTTGCTCTCCGGCTTCGTCACACCGACGACGGGCACGATCTTGCTACAGGGCACCGACATCACGGGCTTCGCGCCGAACAAGATCGCGCGCCTCGGCATGGTGCGCAGCTTTCAAATCAACAGCATCTTCCCCCACCTCACCGTCCTCGACAACGTCAAGGTCTCGCTCGAGGCGAAGACGGAACTGCCCACGCGATTCTGGCTGCCGGGCAAGGCCACCGCGCGGCTCGACGCACGCGCGCGTGAGTTGCTCGCCGACGTCGGGCTCGATCGCGAACGCGATCTGCTCGCCGTGCAACTCTCCTACGGCCGCAAGCGCGCGCTCGAACTCGCGATCTCGCTCGGGCAGGATCCCAAGATTTTGCTACTGGACGAGCCGACCGCGGGTATGGGTACCGAAGACGTCGGCCGCATCGCGCAATTGATCGGCCGCGTGCGCGCGGGTCGCACGATCGTGCTCGTCGAGCACAACCTCTCGGTCGTCGCGGACCTCTCCGATCGCATCACGGTGCTGCAACGCGGCAAGGTGCTCGTCGAAGGCACGTATGCGCAAGTGCGCGCCGACCAGCGCGTGGTCGACGCGTATCTCGGCGGCGGCGCGTCCGCGCACGCTTGAGTTCAGTGCGGAACGAACTTCGTAAAGTAGATCGCGATCCCGACTACGACCGCGAGCGCGAAGAGCAGCAGCGTCGTGAACGGAAAGGCGGCGCTACCGCCGGGCGCGCCCGCCATCGTGACGATGCCGTTCTGCGCGGCGATCGCCTCAACCGCATTCTTGGCCTCCAAGAGTCCGGCCGCGGTCGACATGCGGTACATCTTGATCGCCGCAATCTTGTTGTTTCGTCGCAGAAGCGACACGATCGCGTCCCGGGTCATCGGATCGAGGACGCGCGCCGGTCCCAGGTTCATGACCGCAACGTTTTGCGAAAGCGAGTTCGAGACCATGCTTGAAGTCCGCGGACTCAACGCCTACTACGATGAGAGCCACGTGCTGCGCGGCATCGACCTCACCGTCGACAAGGGCGAGGTCGTCACGCTCGTCGGCCGCAACGGCGCCGGAAAATCGACGACGCTCAAATCGATCATGGGCATCGTGCGCAAGACGTCGGGCTCGGTCTTACTCGAAGGCACGCCGATCCTCGGGCTGCCGTCGGATAAGATCGCACGCCGCGGCATCGGCTTCGTGCCCGAAGAACGCGGCATCTACGCGTCGCTCACCGTCGCCGAAAATCTCGCGCTGCCACCGATTACCCATCAGGAATCGGCGTGGCCGCTCGAGCGCATCTACGGCCTCTTTCCGATCCTCAAAGAACGCGGCAAAGCTATGGGCACGACGCTCTCGGGCGGCGAGCAGCAGATGCTCGCGATCGCGCGCGTGCTTCGCAGCGGCGCGCGCCTCATTCTCTTGGATGAACCGACCGAAGGCCTCGCCCCCGTCATCGTCGACGCGATCGGCGAACTCATCTTAGAGATCAAGAAATCGGGCGTGACGATTCTGCTCGTCGAGCAGAACATTCGCTTCGCGATGCGCGTCGCCGATCGTCACTACCTCGTCGACCACGGCCGCGTCACGGAGTCGATGACCAACGCCGAAGCCGCCTCCCGCGAAAGCGACTTGCTCGCGAGCCTCGGCGTCTAAGGCGTCAACGCTCCCGGCCCGAGTTCGCTTACCGCGAGGAAGCCGAGGGAGTGCAGCATGCTGCGGTCGCTTTCGAGCAAGCCCAAGAAGCGCGACGTCTGCGTGCTCGGCGCGCCGGCGGTGACGGCGTGTTCGTAGGCCCAGAGCGGGTACGAACCGTCGCCCACGTGCGATTCGTCAGGCGTCGCGCCTTCGATTGCTAGCAAGTTCACGTTCGCATTCGCGGCTCGTGCGGCCGAGAGCGGAACGATCGCGACGGCGCCCGGCGTGGACTTCACTTCATCGATCGCGGTGCCGGTCGCGTTCGCGACGGAGTCCGCCGCAGTAGCTTTTTGTCCCTTGAGGAACTTCGCTTCCGCGAGCCGCGTGACTCCCGAGCCCGCGCCGCGGTTGACGATCTTCACGGGCACGTTCGGGCCGCCGGCCTGACTCCAGTTGGTAATCTTGCCCGTGAGCAGGCCCGCGATTTGATCGTTCGTCAGCGACGAGACGCCGTCGGCGTGATTGGCGATCAACACGAACGGCAGCACCGCGATCTTGTGATCGAGCAAGTTCGTGTCGCCGGGTGCGCGATCGGTCAGCGCGACGTCGACGTTGCCGCTCGAGAGCGCGCGCAGCGCGTCGCCCGAGTCGCTCGGCACGACCGTGACCGATACGCCGGTATACTGCAGGCCGAACTTCGCCGCCGCGGCTTTCGCTAGCGGCTGCAGCGAGGTAGACGCCTCGATGCTGACTTGATTCGGCGGAGACGGCGCGGGGCTCGGATCGTCGGCCCGCGCGGCGGCCGTACGCAACGCCGCAACGAGAACGCCCGCAGCGAGGGCGATTGCGAGGCGAGCCGGAGTCAGAGGGATGTGCATTCGGCGTCCTTTCGAGACGCTAGACGGGCTCCATGCTCGAATCGGCGACGAGGACGTCGGGGCGATCTTCGTCTTCGACCAGCGGCTTTTTCGCAAACGCCCGAAACAGTATCTCGCCGACGATACCGCGGCGTGCGAGCATGATGACGATCGCGAAGACGAGGCCCATCACGATGTTGGTCTTGTCGCCGATCGGCGTCTTCGAGACGAAGAAGTCGAGCGATTCGTAGATTGCGGCGCCGACGATCGGGCCGAAGATCGTACCGATGCCGCCGAGGATCGTCATGATGACGATCGCTCCCGACGTGTGCCAATCGACCGCCTCGAGACCGCAGAGCTTGTTGCCCACCGCGTAGAGCGCTCCGGCTAGGCCGCCGAGCGTGCCGGAAATCGCGAACGCCGCGAGCTTGAAGCGCGACGGATCGTAGCCGATGCTCTGCGCGCGTACTTCGTTTTCGCGCATGGCGCCGAGAACCGCACCGAACGGTGACGTTACGACGCGAATGGCGAACGCCGTGCCGAGCGCCGCGACCGCGAGTACGATGTAGTAGTAGACGTAATCGTTCTCGAGTGAAACGCCGAAGAACGTGCCGCGATTGTCGATCGTCAGGCCGTTCTCACCGCCCGTGAGATCGCTGAGCTGAAACGCGAGAAAGTATTGGATCTGCCCGATTGCGAGCGTGATCATCGCAAAGAAGATGCCGCTGCGGCGCACGGAGATCGCGCCGACCGCAACCGATAGAATCGCCGCGTAGAGCGTGCCGAGCAAGATCGCGAGCGGGAACGACGTGATGCCGCGCGAGATGGCGATCGTTGCGGCGTACCCCGCGCCGCCCCAGAACAGCGCGTGGCCGAACGAGAGCAATCCCGTGAAGCCCAGTAGCAGATCGAAGGCGACCGCGACGAGCGCGAAACACACGAGGTCGATCGCGAAGACGACGTAAACGCCGTGAACGAGCGGCAGCACGATGCCGAGCACGAGAAGAATCGCGCCGACGAGCGCCCCGCGGCGGCCCGAGACGAGCGAGAGCATCATGCGGTGCGTTCCGCCGTTCCGAAGAGCCCCTGCGGGCGGAATAAGATCACGAGCACCATCACGATGAAGATCAGCGTGTTCGAAATCGGCGGATAGAATACGGCGCCGAGCGCCTGCACGAGCCCGAGCGCGAACGCCGCGATGATCGAGCCGCGAATCGAGCCGAGCCCGCCGATGACCACGATTGCGAACGTGTTGATGATGATGCCGTCGCCCATCACGGGCGTTACGTTCGTATTCGGCGCGCTGAGCACGCCCGCGAACGCCGCGAGCGCGACGCCGAACGCGAACACGCAGCTCACGAGCCGGCGCGTGTTGATACCGAACGCACGCGTAAGTTCGGGCTTTTCCGTAGCCGCACGGATGCGCGCGCCGAGTGGGCTGCGCTCGATGACGAAGTACGTCGCCCCGCACACGAGCGCGCAGACCACGATGACGAAGAGCCGGTACGTGGGATACTCGACGAAACCGAGGTTGACCGCGCCCGCCAACAGCGCGGGCGTTTCGTACGGCGAGCCGAGCGCCCCAGCCGCGAGACGCATACCGTCTTCGAGCATGAGCACGACCGCAAACGTGAAGAGCAGATTGTAGAGCGGATCGACGTTGTAGAGGCGCCGCAAGAGCAGCGTCTCGAGCACCAGTCCGAGGATGCCGACGAGCACGGGCGCCACGAAGAGCGCCGCGAAGAACGGCAGATGCACGTAGAGCGCGCCGTAATACGCGACGAACGCGCCGAGCATGTACGTCGCGCCGTGAGCGAAATTCACGATGCGCAGCATGCCGAAGATGATCGAGAGACCGAGCGCGAGCAGGGCGTAAAAGCCGCCGTTGACGAGCCCGTTAAAGATCTGTGTGACGAGATAATCGGGCGTCAACGACGGCTCTTTCTACAAGCTACCAGTCTTTTTTACACGTGGATTGGGATTCGGGGCGGAAAGCGCGGCCCGGAGCGATCGTCTGAACGATCTTGAACCACGCGTGAGGTTCCTTGATCTGGTCTTTGCTCAGCACGTCGACGACGTACATCTCGTGCGTGACGCGATGGTCGCGCGCGCGCCACTCGCCGCCGTGCGCGTAGAAGTCGTTGAACTGCTTGCCGTCGAGATACGCTTGAATCTTGTCGGCGTCGGTCGAGCCCGTCGCTTTGACGGCGCTGAGCCACTGCATGGTCGCAGAATAGTCGGCGGCTTGGATGTCGGTCGGACGGATGCCGCCGCCGACTTTCTTCGTGAACTTATCGGCCCACGCGCGCGCGGCTTTATCTTCATTCCAATACCACGACGTCGTGATGCGCGATCCCGAGAACACATCGGGCAGCGCGTCGACGTCGCTGAGGAACAGCAGACCCACCGCGATTTTCATCTGCTTGTCGAGCCCGAATTGCTTGGCGGCTTTCATCGAATTGACGGTGTCGGCGCCGGCGTTGAGCAGGCCGAGCACGTCGGGATGCGCGTTCTTCGCCGAGAGCATGTACGACGAGTAGTCCGTCGTGCCCAGCGGCACGTAATCTTCTTTGATGAAGCTGCCGCCCTCGGGCGAAATCGCGTTGTTCATATCGGTGTAAAACTGTTTGCCGAACGCGTAATCGGCGATGACGCCGTACCATTTCTTGCCACCGCCGCGCGCGACGTTGCGTCCGGTCGACGCGGCGAGCGCGTAGGTATCGTACGCGTAGTGATAGGTGTATTTGTTACAATTCGCGCCGGTGATCGCGGACGAGCCGCCGCCCGTGACGATCGCGAGCTTGTGTTTTTCTTTCGCAACGCCGGCGACGGCGATCGCCGTCGCACTGTTGGTCATGTCCAGCGCGAGTTCGGCGCCGTTGTCGTACGCTTCGCGCGCCTTCGATGCGGCCTCGGGGCCCTGATTGCGATGATCGATCCCGTCGACTTCGATCTTGCGTCCGAGCACCGAACCGCCGAAATCGTCGACGGCCATCTGCGTCGCGGTGACCGCGTTCTTACCGGAAAGGGCCGCGTAGACTCCGGACATGTCAGTAATGACGGCGATCTTGATCGGGCCGTCGGCCGCGCCGCCCGCGAACGGGCTTGCGATCGAGAGCGTGAGAGAAAGCGCAACGCCGAGCGCCGTCGATGAACGTAAATAGTTCAAGCGAAAATCAACCTTTCAAAACGATGCTCGCGATTTTCCGAGCACATTCTGCGCATCCCTTGGCACGTGCGTACGTGCGTTATCCATATAGCGCTTCGGCTCCGGCGACGCCGGTCGACGCCGGATGCGGCGGCGCGTTGTAAACGCGTGAGGCCGAAGCGCGTCTGCTTCGGCCTCA
>CAZZUZ010000147.1:0-7164 GCA_964657315.1 Vulcanimicrobiota bacterium | reverse complement strand
AGCAGCGCTCGCGAGCGCCGGTGCGTCCGAGGCCGATGCCGACGACGCCGAAGGCGACGAAGGCGATGACGAAGAGCTCGACGGTGCGGGTACGGCTGTGGCCGGCACGCCCGGAACCGTCGTCGAAGAAGACGGCGTGGTGCGCAAGCGCCGTCGCCGCCGTCGCCGCCGCGGACGCGGCGGTGCGGGTACCGCCGACGGCACGACGCCCGGAGCGCTGCCGGATCGCCACATCTTCCGCGTGGACGGAAGCGGCGCGGCCGAACCGACGGGCGAGACGGCTCCGCCCGAACCCAACCGCGCGATCGCACGCGTCGATCGCAAACGCGGCGACGTAGCGGTGGAAGCACCGCCCAAGAGCCTGCGCATCGACGAACAGCCGCCCCAGGTGGCGACCCCGGCACGCCGCCGCGGCCGTCCGCCCAAAAACGCTGCCGCCCAGCAGCTCGAACTCGGAACGCCGCCGTCGCAGGTCGCGCTCACGGGCTCGAGCGCACCGGCTGCCGACGCACCCGCGCCCAAACGCCGCGGCCGTCCGCCCAAAGCGCTGACGGCAGCCGCCGCCGGTGCGTCACCCGCAACGGCACCCGCCGCTACGGCCGAACCCGCCGCCGCGCCCAAGCGCCGTGGACGTCCGCCCAAGAATGCGACTGCCGGCGCCGCCGGATCCGTCGCGGCAGCGCCGGTGAAGAAGTCGCCGGGCCGACCCAAGAAGGCGGCAGCGGCTCCCGCGGCACCGGCAGCCGAAAAACCCGCGCGTGCGAAGAAGACGACGGCCAAGAAAACCGCCTCCAAGCCCGCCGCGCTGAAATCGACGGCCGCCGCAAAGACGACGGCCAAGAAAACGACGCGTAAGAAAAGCTAACGCGGCGTGAGGCAAACGGAAACGTCCGGGCCGTCAGCGGCCTGGGCGTTCTTCGTCGATTTCGACGGGACCATCACCGACGTCGACGGTTTCGACGCACTCGTGCATCACTACGCGGGCGCCGAGGCGTGGGACGCGGGCGAACGCGATCTCGCATCGGGCCGCGAGTCGTTACGCGACGCACTCGCGCGGCAGACGTCGTACATCCGCGGTTCGCTCGACGACGTGTACGACGTGCACGAACGCCTGATCGGCATCGACCCCACGTTCGCGCCGTTCGTCGCACGCTGCGAGGCCGCGGGCGTTGCGGTGACGATCGTGAGTTCGGGCATCGCGCCGCTCATCGAACGCCGGCTCGCGGCGGTCGGCTTATCGCATCTGCCGGTGATCGCCGCGGACGTCGACGTCGATCCGCAATCGTGGACGATGCGCTTTCGTGACGAGAGTGCGAACGGCACCGACAAAGCGGCGCACGTGCTCGCCCTCCAGGCCTGCGGCACGCGCGTCGCCTTCGCCGGCGACGGCATCTCCGATTTCACCGCCGCATCCGTAGCAGATCTCTGCTATGCGAAGCGCGGCCGTTCGTTGGAACGCTTCATGCGCGAGCGCGGCAAAGGCTTTCGCGCATTCTCCTCGTTCGACGAGGTTCGAGTCCCATCGTCATGAGGCAAAGTCGAATCAAGAAGAAACGCCCCGCATTACTGCGAGGCGCGAAGGCTGTTACGATTCTCGAGAACGCGGATCTAGGTGATGCATTCGGTGGCGATCCAATAGTGTTTGCCGTAACCGTAGGGCTCAACGACGTCGATCGTGGTTTCGGTGAGATTGCGACCGTTGTGGGTGAGCGTGCCGGTGCCGATGACACCGAACGCGTCGCCTTGGCGAGCGGCAGGATAGCTCGAGCCGGACGGCTCTTGCGTCTGATCGGGCCACGAGAAGAACGAGGCCGCGCGACAACTGACGATCGCGGTGCGCGATACCGCCGACGGACTGGCGGAAGCGCTGGCGGAGGCCGACGGGCTCGGCGCCGGGGTCGGTTCGGGCGGGGTCTGCGCGCCGGCGAGCGAGGCGCCGAAGCCGAGCGCGCAAGCGCCGAGCGCGAACGCGGCGATCGAGATGGGCTTACGAATTGAGTTGAGCAATGCGTCCCTGCAGATAGGTGATTGCCGATTGCAGCTGCGGATCGGTCGTGGGATCTCCGAAGCGGGCCGTCTTGGGCTCGATCGTGACGATGTCGGGCTGAATGCCGACGAGGTTGATGTCGCGGCCGCGCGGGGTCAGATAGCGCGCACTCGTGATCTTGACGGCGGAGCCGTCGGGCAACGGGTGAATCGTTTGCACGACGCCCTTGCCGTAGGTTTTCTCGCCAATTAATTCCCCGACGCCGCTGTCCTGAATCGCACCGGACGTGATCTCGGAAGCCGACGCCGTGTACTTGTTCACGAGCACGGCGAGGGGCTTGGGCGTGATGGCGGTGTCTTCGGCGTCGTACTGCGTATTCGAACCGCCGCGCTGTTCGACCGAAACAATCGGACCCGAGGGGATGAACTTCGAGCTGACGTCGATCGCGGCGTTGAGGTAGCCGCCGCCGTTGTCGCGCAGGTCGAGGACGTACGCCTTCGCACCTTGGTTCTGCAGTTTGGTCAGTGCGGCGGAGAGTTCGGTCGCCGTGGTCGAGCCGAACACGGAGAGGCGCGCGTAGCCGATACCGTTGTCGAGCAGCTTCGCGTAGACGCTCGGCTGATGGATGATGTCGCGCGTGATCGGAATCGGCTGCATCGTATTGCCGTCGCGTTCGATCGTGAGTTTGACGATCGAGCCCTTGTCGCCGCGCAGCAGCTTCGCGTCCTGATCGACGGTCAGACCCTTGGTCGACTTGCCGTCGACGGAAAGCACGGTGTCGCCGTCTTTGAGGCCGGCCTTCTCGGCGGGACCGTCCTGAATCACCTGATTGACGTCGAGAAACTTCGTTTTCTCGTCGACTTGGATAGAAATACCGACGCCGCTGAAGCCGCCGCCGTCGAGGCCTTCGTTGAGTTCTTGATATTCTTTGGGCGAGAGAAAGACCGTATATTTGTCTTTGACCGACGACAGCAGGCCTGCGATCGCGCTGTACGTGATGTCGCGGCCTGGCACTTTGTTGCCATAGTTCGCGATCGCGACGCGCACGTCGTTTTCGAGCGACTTGCCGTTGCTCGTCGAGTCGTCGGTCGCGTGAACCGCCGGCAGGTTGACGTTCTTGACGCCCTTGTTTTCGAGGTAGGCGATCATCGCCGTACGCGCGCCGTCGAGCGCGCCCTGCTGATCGACGCGCTTGTAGAATTCTTGCGTGAGCAGCGAGTAGCTCGTCTGGAGCTCGTCGCTCTCGACCCCGGTAATCGACGTCGCCATCGACGTCGAGGGGATGGCTGCGGTGACGAGCATCGCCGAGGCGAGCAGGGCGGGTACGGCGCGATTCATGGTGTGCGTGTGACCTCTAGTAACCCTTAGTGCGTATTCTTTTGGAGGTAGTTTTTGGCGGCTGCGAGCTGGACGTCGAGCTTCGTGTCGATGATCGGGAGTTCGGCTTGCTGGACGACGCGGATGTCGGGCTGGATACCCTTGTGCTGGATGTCGCGCCCGTGCGGCGTGAGATAGCGTGCGGTTGTGATTTTGAGCGCGCCGCCGTCGGGCGTGTTGTAGATGCTCTGAACGACGCCCTTACCGAAGGTCTTTTCACCGATGAGCGTTCCGACCTTATAGTCTTGCACGGCACCGGCCGTGATCTCCGAGGCCGAAGCCGTGTATTTGTTGACGAGCAGCACGAGCGGGGCGGTGCCGATCTCGGTGCCGAGCGCGGTCTTGACCTCGCGATCGCCCGCGCGGTCGACGGTCGAGACGATCGTGCCGTTCGGAATGAAGAGGCTCGAAATCTCGACGGCCGCTTCGAGCAAACCGCCGCCGTTGTTGCGCAAGTCGAGAATGTAGCCTTTGGCGTTGTGCGCCTTGCCGTCGAGGAAGGCTTTGCGGACTTCGTCGTACGACGTCTGGCCGAACTCGGAGAGGCGCACGTAGTCGTACGGACCCTCCATCTTCGCGTGCACCGAAGGCACGACGATCTGCGCGCGCAGGATCGAGTACGTCTTCGGCGTCTTGGAATGCAGCGGCAGAATCTTGAGCGCGACCGCGGTGCCGACTTTGCCGCGAATGAGCCCGCTGACGTCGTCGAGTTTCATCTTTGCGACGGTCTTGCCGTTGACGGCGAGGACGCGATCGCCGATATGGACGCCGGCCTTGTATGCGGGCGTGCCTTCGATCGGCGCGACGACGACTTCGCCCGTCTGCGGATTTTTTTCGATATACACGCCGATGCCGCCGAAATCGCCGCCTTTGAGCGACTCCTCGAGCGAATTGATTTCCGCCGGCGCGAGATAGGTCGTGTACGGATCGCCGAGTGCGTCGAGCATGCCGCGCATCGCGGCTTGCGTCAGCTCGGTGTTCGACGTGCGCTTCCCGTAGAGGTTCTGCGCGATCGAGAGATCTTTGTTGAGTGCCTGGAGATCTTTCTCTTCGTCACCGGTCGCGTAGAGCACGGGGATCGCGGGATCGGCGATCTTATGGAACTTCAGATACGCGACGAGTTCTTTTCGTTCGCCCGTGAGCAGCGTCTGTGCGTTGAACGGCTTATAGTAGGCGTGCTGCAGACGCGTAAACGCGTCGTCGAGCATGCGCTGGTCGCCGCCCGTGCCTGCGCTTGCGAGGATGTCGCGGAAATCGATCGAGGCGACGCCCGATTCAGACTCACCGACTCCGACCGCGGCCGTTTTCTCGTGCGCGAGAAACAAGGCGCCTCCCAGTGAGGCGATGGAAACCGCAAGCGCTGCGGTGAGGAGCCGGAAGGAGCGAGACAACGGCGAGCTGATCTTTCGTGCGTTGAGCGGACGGCGTGGGTTCGGGAATCTCCCCGACCTACCCTACGTACCCGTAATACGCGAAGGCGGATGACAGGGTTTCCCCAGAGAGTGAGGCCTTTGCGCGGGCTTCGTCAAACCTCGATGACGTCGGTGCCGTACGCTGCCAGCCGGCGATCGGCCGTCATCACGCTCAGACCGTTCGACCTCGCCTGAGCGATGAGCGCGCGATCGAACGGATCTCGATGGATCGGTAGAAGGGACGCTGTAAGGGCGGCGTCCTGCACGGTGAATGGGAGCGTGCGAAAACCGGCAGGCTCGAGCGAGGCGCACACGTCATCGATATCGGCTTCGAGCTTTCCGAGCGCCGATTTGATCGCGATCTCCCAGATGCTGATCGAACTCGCGAAGACCATGTTGCTCGAATCCATCAACATCTCTCGCGCATTTTCCGGTAATGCGACGTCGTCCGAGAGCCACCAAAGCACGATGTGCGTATCGGCGAGATAACCGCGTCTCACGAGCCGCCTTCGAAATCTGCAAGCATCTCGCCGGAAAGCGGAGCGTCGAAATCGGCTGAGATTCGAATGCGTCCCTTGAGAACGCCCGCACGTCGTTGCTTCTCGGCCGGCAATGACGATAGCAATGCGACTGGTTTGCCCGCCCGGGCGATCACGATTTCTTCCCCCGCAGCTGCCGCATCGACGAGCTTCGATAAGTGCGTTTTTGCCTCATGAATGTTGATAAGCCGCATCCCGTTCCTTTCGTGCCGGACTAAGCTGAGTCCGTTGACTAGGATCGACGGCCCACTGCGGGCGTAGAAACGTGTAGATGGCGTAGAGCGCGATCGCGATCGTGACGGGCGCGCGAGTCCCGAGCGATGCGAACTCGCCTTCGAAGAGCGCCGCGGCCAGGGGCAGGCACACGCAGAAGTCGACGAGCGCGCGCGTGCGGTACGCTGCGTACGGCAGCCCGGTGATGAGATACCACGGCTGAACGATCAGGGCGCTGAGCGCGACGAACGTCAGGGCCGCGCCGCGGAAGTAGCGCTTCCAGATGAAGGCCGAGACGAGCGCGAAGACCGCGATGCCCGCGAGCAAACGCCTGAAGAACGACGCGAGCGCGCCGTGCACGGCTTCGGCGTCGCTGCCGGTCGAATAGCTCAAGCGATGGATGAGGCCGGTGAAGAACTGCGGTCCGGCGAGCAGTTGCGTCGCGAGCACCACGAGCACGAGGCTTTCGGCGGCGTACGCGGCGCGCCGCCAAAGCGCGCCTTCGCCGGCGAAGACCAGCAGCGCGAAAGCCGCGAACGGCAGCTTGACCAGTCCGGCGCACGCGACGAGTACCGCGGCTGCGGGCGGGCTACGCCGCACGACGGCCATTGCGGCGACGACGAATGCGACCGCCACGATGTCGTTGTGCGCGTCGGCGACGAACAAGAGGTAGATCGCGGGATTGAGTGCCACGGCCGCAATCGCCGCCGCCGGATAGCGCATGCGGAGTAAAAAGAAGACGATCGCGGCGAGCGAGACGAGGCCGAGCACGCGAAACGCGACGATCGCCGTGACGACGTCCGGCGCCCACCCAGCGGCCGCATGCGCGAGTGCGAGCCACACCGGACCGTAGAAGCAGACCGGCAGCGGCATCGCGACGAGCCCGTCGATCGCGTGAAACGATTGCGGAAACGGGACGCTCGGCGGCGCATACGCTGCGGGCAGCCCGAGCTTCGCGTAGCCGGCATAGGCGTACACGTCGCTGCTGAGCATCTGCCGCGCGAAGAGCGCTTGGCCCGCGAGCACCGCCGCGACGCCGCACAGCACCCCGAGCGCCGCCCGGTCCGGCGGGTGCGCTCGCAGTTCGCGCGCGAGCAAGAACAGCACGCACGATTGCAGCAGCGCAACGACGATGAACGCCGCGTGCCAGGCCTGCGACGGGTGGAAGTCGTGAAAGAGCACGTCGACCGGCACGTTGTGAAACGTCCACCGTGCGAAGCCGAACGGCTGCGGCCGATACGTTTCCGTCTTCAGCGCGGCCGCAAGCACGAAGCGTTGCGCGAAGGCGAGAACGAGCAGGCCGGCGCCGTAGAGCGAGGCGCGCATGCCCGTCAGTTGCAGAAAGCGGCCGTGCGGTCAGCGCAGCCGCGGGGCCGGATCGACCGGCACGCCGCTGATGCGAATCTCGAAATGGAGGTGCGGGCCCGTCGATTCACCGGTCGAGCCGACGGCGCCGATGGCCTGACCGCGCTGCACGTCCTGGCCTTCGCTCACGAAGAGCTGCGAGCAGTGGCCGTAGAGGGTCGAGGTCTGGCCGCCGTGATCGATGATGATCGTGTTGCCGTAGCCGCCTTCCCAACCGGCGTAAATGATCCGGCCGCCGGCGGCCGCGTACTCTCGACGCCCGCCGAGCGCG
>CAZZUZ010000146.1:0-7186 GCA_964657315.1 Vulcanimicrobiota bacterium | reverse complement strand
ACCGTGAACATGTTGAGTGCGGCTTTGCTCATCGCGTAGGTGAGGTAGCCCGCCGCTCCGCGCGACGATTCGATCGAACCGAGCACCGACGAAACGTTCACCACCTTACCACCGTGCGCGAGGTTCGCGCGCAGCGCCTGGGTGACGAGCAGCGGCGCGAACGTATTGACCGCGAACACGTCGCGGATCTCGTCCGCGGTTACGTCGCCGAAGGCCGTGCGTCCGGGCACGCCCGCGTTGTTGACGAGCACGTCGATCGGAACGTCGCGGGTCTCGGCCGCGAGTTTCGCGATCGCTGCCGGGTCGACGACGTCGAGCGCGATCGCCCGGATCGCGTTTTCATTCGCCCGAACGAGTGCGTCGAGTTCTCGCGACGCGGGGTCGCGCGCCGTCGCGATGACGTTCCAGCTTTTGGACGCGAAGCGTGCCGCCAGCGCGAGGCCGATGCCCCGGTTGGCACCCGTGATCAGCACCGTTTTCATCACACGGGGTTTCGGGGGCGGGCGCCCAGACCATCGCGAACACGTTTCCGGTAATGGAGCCCGTGCGCCTAAAGCCGAACGTGAAGGCGATCCGCGACAGCCGCGCGTTCGCTGCGTTCGACTACGCGTGGCAAGGCATACTCTACGCGACCCGCACGCAGCGCAACATGCGCATCCACTTGATCATCGCCGCGCTCGCGATGTTCGCCGTGCTGTTCCTGCGGCTCGAGCGCGCGTACGTGGCGCTCGTCGTTCTGTGCGTCGTGCTCGTGATCTCGCTCGAACTCGTCAACACGGCGATCGAAGCCGTGGTCGATCTCATGACCGTGGCGCACCATCCGCTAGCCAAGATCGCGAAGGACGCGGCCGCGGGCGCGGTCCTCGTGGCGTCGATGGGCGCCGTCATCGTCGGCTACCTCACGTTTTACGAGGGCGTTTCGGCGGCCGGTGCCAAGGTCACGGTCGCGCTCGCGACCATTCCGCGCAACTACGTCTTCGTCACGCTCGTGATCGTCGGCGTCGGAACCATCTTTGCGAAAGCGTTTGCCGGGCGCCACGGCACGCCGCTCCAGGGTGGGGCGATCTCGGGCCACGCGGCGCTGTCCTTCGCCGGCGCGACGATGATCGCGCTGCTCTCCGGCAACCTCGTGATCGGACTGATCGCCTACTTTCTGGCCCTCCTCGTGAGCCAGAGCCGCATCGAGGCGGGCATTCACACGTTCGTCGAGACCGGCTATGGCGGAATTCTCGGAACCTGCGTGAGCGTCGCGCTGTTCCTGCTCGTGCGCGCGTGAGCGTTCTCCGGCGGCTTGGCAATCCGCCGGGCTATGCTATAATGGCGCCAATTTGATCGACCCTCTAAGTAGTCTGCGCCGGGGTTCCCCGGGCCGCCGAAAGACGACCCTCCGATGAATCCCGACGCGTTTAGCGGGCATTGGCTCGAAATCGTGGCACTCGTGCTGCTGATCGGCGCCTCCGCATTCTTCTCCGGCTCCGAAGCCGCCCTGATCTCGCTCTCCCGCCTGCACGCACGGGCGATGGTCGAGCGCGGGCTCAAGGGTGCCTCCGCCGTCGAGCGGCTCCTCGAAGATCGGAACAAATTCCTCACGTCGATCCTCATCGGCAACACGGTCGTGCTACTGGGCGCGGACTCGGTCGCGACGACGCTGTTCATCCAAGAAGGCGTGCCCAACCCCGCCCTCTGGTCGACGATCATCATGACGATCGCGATCCTGACCTTCGGCGAAATCGTGCCCAAGACGGTCGCGGTCGCGGCGAACGAACGCTGGTCCATACGCTTGGCTCCGATCGTCGAACGCGTCGCTTGGGTGATGACGCCCATCAATACCGCGTTTCTCTTCTTCACGAATCAAATCGTGAAGCTCTTCGGCGTTTCGCCCGCGGCGCACGGCCCGTTCGTCACCGAAGACGACATCCGCAACATCGTCAACGCCGGCGTCGAGCAGAACGTGATCGAAGCCGAAGAACGCGAGATGATTCACTCGATCATCCAATTCGGCGACACGATCGTGCGCGAAGTGATGACGCCGCGTCCGGACATGATCTCGGTCGACGTCGCGGCCTCCGCACGGCGCGCGCTCGATCTCGTGATCGCCGACGGCTATTCCAAGCTTCCCGTCTTCGAAGAAACCATCGACAACGTGATCGGCGTCGTGCACGACCGCGAACTGCTGATCTCGCTCTCGAACGGAACGCTCTCGCAGACGCCGATCCGCGCGCTGATGCGGCCGATCACGCTCGTGCCCGGGTCCAAACGTGTTTCGGAATTGCTACGCGAAATGCAGCGTAATAAATTTTCGCTAGCGATCGTCGTCGACGAATACGGCGGCACCGCCGGTCTCGTCACGATGGAAGATCTGCTCGAAGAGATCGTCGGCGAGATCCGCGACGAACACGACGAAGGCGAAGAAGAAAAGATCCGCATCGTCGACGAGCACGAAGCGCAAGTCGATGCCGGCACCAATATCGAGGACGTCAACGAAGCGCTCGGCCTGCATCTGCCGCACGAAGAATTCGAAACGATCGGCGGCCTCGCGGTCGGATTGTTCGGCCATCTGCCGCACGAAGGCGAAGAGACCTCAGCGGGCGAGCGCGTGCGCATCCGTATCGAGCGGACGCGCGGCCGGCGGATCCTGACGCTCGCGATCTTCAAAGATGCGGCCGAAGAGGCGTCCGATGATGACGAGGACGGCGAAGACGTGCTCGCGCGCAGCGCGGCGGCCGACGCGCAGCGCGTGTGACCGCCGTCGACGACGCCCTCTTCGCGGCGGCGCGCGCGGCTCGCGAGCGATCCTACGCGCCATATTCGCAGTTTACCGTCGGCGCCGCGCTCGCATGCGAGGACGGCTCCGTCATCACCGCGGCCAACGTGGAGAACGCCTCGTACGGACTCTCGATGTGTGCCGAACGCTCGGCCGTCTTCGCCGCGCTCGCGCAGGGCAAATCGGCGTTCGCCGCCATCGCCGTCGCCGGGAACGACGGCGCCACGGTGCCGCCGTGCGGCGCGTGCCGTCAGGTGCTCGTCGAGTTCGCGCCGCGGCTGCGCGTCCTCTATCAGGCGGGCGATTCGTACGAGACGGCGACGCTCGCCGAGCTGCTTCCCGTGACGTTCGTTCTGCCGTGAGTGCGCCGCGCAGTTATCGCACGAGCGGCATCGTGCTACGCGCGCGCAATCTCGGCGAAGCGGACAAAATCTTCACGCTCTTCACGCAAGAGCGCGGCAAGCTCGACGCGGTAGCCAAGGGCGTGCGCCGCGCGAACAGCCGCATCGCGGGGCGCCTCGAGTTCGCGAGCGAGGCCGCGCTCATGATGCATCGCGGCCGCAACCTCGACGTCATCGCGAGTGCGGAGATCGAGCGCGCGTTCTGGTCGACGATTACCGATCCCACGGCTTTCGCGACCGCACACGTGCTCGCCGAACTCGTCGACGCGTTCTGCGAACTCGATTTCGCGATGCCCGACGTTTACGCACTGTTGCGGGGCGCGCTCGCGGCCTTGGTGGCCGCGCCCGAACCCGCGGCCATCGTGCCGCGCTTCTCCGCCCGACTGCTGGTGCTGCTCGGCGTCGGGCCGGAGTCCGACGGTTGCGTGCGCTGCGCGCGGCCGCTCGACGATTGCGAAGCGTGGGCCGACATCGAAGCGGGCGGTCTCGCGTGTCAGGCGTGCCGCCCGCACCGGGCGGACGGTCACGCGCTCTCGCCCGAAGACGTCTGGAACTTTCGCGGTCTCGTCGCCGAACGCGGCGGCGACGTGAAGCCCGTACTCGTCGCGACGCCCGCTTCGGCGCGCGCCGTCGACGCATTCGTCACCTGGAACGTGGGCCGTCGCATGAAGGCGTTCAAGATGCTCGACGACCTCGCACGCGTGCCGGGATGATCCTCGCGCTCGACGTCGGGGAACGCCGGATCGGCCTCGCCATCAGCGATCCCGGCGAATCGTATTCGCTGCCGCTGCGCACGCTCGAGCGCTCGGAATCGCTGCACGACGATCTGCAAGCGATCGTCGATGCGGCGCGCGAATACGGCGCGAAGACGATCGTCGTGGGCGACCCGGTGTCGCTCTCGGGCGAGCGCGGCATCGCCGCTCAAAAGATGGACGACTTCGTTCGCGTGCTCGGCAAGGCATACGCGGGCGCGATCGAACGGGTCGACGAGCGCATGACGACCGCGCAAGTAACGCGCGCCCTGATCTCCAACGATGTGTCGCGCAATGCGCGCAAGCGCGTCGTCGATCAACTCGCCGCCGCACTCATTCTCGACGCGTTCCTCGCGCGGCGCAAGCGCGAGCGATAGCGGCCCGCGTGAAAACGATGGCCGGCGCTTTTCGCGCGCTCGTCTCGCTCGCGTTCGTCCTCGTCGTCGCAGTAGCACTTATTTGCTACAGCGCGCTCGAGGATCGCTCGCTGCCTCAAGCGTCGACCCGAGTGATCGTGCCGGTCGGCGCGACGGCGCGCGACGTCGGCAAACTCTTGCAAGCGCAGGGCGTCACGCGATTCGCGATCGCGTTCGATCTGCTCGCTCGCTATCGCGGTCAGAGCGCGTCGGTCAAGGCCGGCGAATTCGACATCCCCGCGCATTCGAGCGTCGGCGACGTGCTACGCGAAGTCACGGGCGTCGGGCGTCAGGTCGCGACGTGGGTCACGGTCCCCGAAGGATACACCGCGAGAGAAGTCGCTCGCGCGCTCGCCGATCGCGACGTCGGCCCGTACGATGCCTTCGTCCACTATTTCTTGTCGACGCCGTTCGCATTTTCGGGCGAGCGTCTGCCGGGCTACGAAGGCTACCTCTTTCCCGATACGTATCTCGTGCCCGAGCATGCGTCGCCGCAAGACGTCGCGAAGATGATGACCGATAAGTTCTTAAGCGTTTTGCCTTCGGACTCGGCAGCGCAAGCGAAGCGGCTCGGCGTGACCGTACCGCAAGCGGTGGTACTCGCCTCGATCGTGGAACGTGAGGCAAAAGCGGACGACGAGCGAGCGCTCATGGCCGGCGTCTACTACAATCGCCTGCGCGCGCACATGCCGCTGCAGGTGGACGCGACCATCGAATACACGTTCGTACACCACAAGGGCGTCATCACGTACGCCGATCTTGCAACCGATTCGCCGTACAACACGTACAAGTACGCGGGCTTGCCGCCGACCCCGATCGCGAATCCGGGCCGGCCGTCGTTGCTCGCGGCGTTCCATCCGAAGAAATCGGATTTTTACTACTACGTGTATATGGGAAATGGACACTCGGCCTTTGCGAGAACGCTCGCAGAACATCAGGCCAACGTGGCTAGATACCTGCACTGACCTGCACTACAGGAGAAGATGTCATCGACGCTCGCAACGGAGAAACGTCCGAACAAACGTCGGAGCCCGTCGGCACCGCGAAGATCGATCTCGAGGACACGCTGGTCATCGAAACCACCGACGGAAAGCGGCACGAATACGAGGTCGTGAGTCTCGTATCGGATCCCGAGACCGATAAGGTCTACGGCGTCGCATACAGCGAAGCGTCCGATAATTTCATCGTCACCGACGACGTCGGTAACATGATCGACGATCAGGAACTCGCCGACGAGATCATCCGCGACTTCGAAACCTTCGCAGAAGAATCAGCGGAAGAAGAGTGAGAGTCTCGCGCTGAAGGCGTCGCGTGCGCCCCGGCGCGTTCTCTTTTTGTCTGCCGCCGTCGGCGTCGGCCATACGGCCGCCGCGCAGGCGGTGCGCTCGGCACTCGTCGCGCGAGAGCCGTCGATTCAGACGCAGACGGTCGACTCGTACAAGTATGCCGCGAGCATCTTTTCGAAGGTCGTCGCCGACGGATACATCGGGATGGTCAAGACCGTCCCGCAGGTCTACAGCTACATCTACGATCGCGCCGAACGCGCCACGCACGTGCCCGCCTTCCGCCGCTACGTCAGCCAATACACGGCGGCCAATCTTCGTAAACTCGTAAACGATCGCAAGCCGGATCTCGTCGTGTGCACGCACGCGTTCCCATGCGGCGTGATGTCGGAGTACAAGCGGCAATTCGATCCGCAACTGCCGGTCGTCGGAATCGTGACCGATTTCGTCGTGCACCCGTTTTGGATCTATACCAATATCGACGCATACGCCGTCGCGACGAACGAGATGCGCGGCGCGTTGATGGCTCGCGGCGTGCGCGACGACAGCATCGTCATCTCGGGAATTCCGGTCGATACACGATTCGATCCCGATGGCCGTTCGAAGGACGAACTGCGCGCGCGGCTCGATCTGCCTCGCGACCGGCACGTCGTTCTCGTGATGGGCGGCGGCGTCGGCATCGGCCCGCTCGACAAGGTGATGCGAGCGCTCGGCGGCATCGACGTGCCGCTCTGCGCCGTGGTGATCGTCGGGCGCAACAAAGGCCTCGAGCGCCGCGTGATCGCCGCGGCGGAGCGCACGGCGTATCCCGTGCGCGCGTTCGGTTTCGTGAACAACGTCTTCGAGTACATGCACGCGAGCGACGTGCTGCTCTCCAAACCAGGTGGTCTCACGTCGTCGGAGGCGCTGGCCGCGCGCGTGCCGATGGTGCTCGTCAAGCCGCTGCCGGGCCAGGAAGAACGCAATACGCGCTACCTCGTGTCGCGCCACGCCGCCGTGCGGCCGCGCGGTGAAGCGGCGCTCGCCGCAGCCGTGCGCGAACTGCTGGTCTCGCCGCAGCGCCGTGCAGAAGCGCTCGCGGGAATCGAAGCGCTACGGCACCCCGATGCCGCGCCCGCGATCGCCGAACGCATCGTGCGGCTCCTGGACGAACGGGAGCGCACTTGATGGCGGTGGTGCCGGCACGAGCCAGATCGCGACGCCGCCGAGGACGAATTCCACGAGCGCGAGGGCGATCGCGGCGCGCGGTCCGAGGCCCGGCGTTTTCGCATCGAGCGCGACGACGAGCGGCGCGGTCGCGAGCGGCGCGATGACTTGCGGAATCGTCGTCGCGACGTTCCAGACGCCCATCGCGGTCGCCATCGTGGCCTGCGGCAGCGTCGACGTCGCGAGCGCCCAATCCGCGGTCGCGAACGCACCCCATGCGAAGCCGGCGACGACGGCGCCTACGTAGGCGTACGCGAACGACGGCGCGCATGCGAGGATCGCGAGCGCGATCGCGATGACGCCGACCGAGATCGCGATGACGAGTCGCTTGTCGAAGCGGTCCGTGGCCTTTGCCGTCGCCGCC
>CAZZUZ010000145.1:0-7225 GCA_964657315.1 Vulcanimicrobiota bacterium | reverse complement strand
GAGCTGCATGCCGAGCGTGAGCATCTGCTTGAGATCGGTGATCGTGCGATTGGCGTCGCTGCGGTCGCATTTCGAGACGACGTGCATGTCCGCGATCTCGAGCATGCCCGCCTTGATCGCTTGGATCTCGTCGCCGAGCCCCGGCGCCGAAACCACGACCGTCGTGTCCGACGCGCGCGCGATCTCGACTTCGTCTTGTCCGACGCCGACCGTCTCGATGACGACCGTGTCGTAGCCGCCCGCGTCGAGCACGTCGACCGCGTCCATCGTCGCACGGGCCATGCCGCCCATCACTCCGCGCGTCGCCATGCTGCGGATGAAGATGCCGGGATCCATGGCGAGGTCGGTCATGCGAATGCGGTCGCCGAGGATCGAGCCGCCGCTATACGGGCTCGACGGATCGATCGCGATGATGCCGACCTTTTTACCCGCCGCGCGCAGTTTTGCGGCGAGCGTTGCGACGAGCGTCGATTTGCCGCTGCCCGGAACGCCCGTGATGCCCACGACGTGTGCGCGCCCGGCGAAACCGTAGATCGCGGCGAGCGCCGGACGGACTTCGTCAGCGCCCGCTTCCGCGCGCGTGATGATACGCGCGATCGCCGCGACGTCGCCCGAGCGCACGCGTTCGACGAGTTCGAGCGAGGGAACGAAACGGCGACTCATTTCGGAGCGTCGATCTGCGCGTACATGTCGCGAAAGACCGCGCGATCGTCGACGACGCGGCGCGCTTTGAAATCGGTCCGCGGAAGAGTGCCCTTGGGCACGATTTCGGCTTTCGTGCGCAAACCGAGCAGCTTCTGCACGGTATGGCTCACGTCGTCGTGCAGCTTGCCGATCGCCGCGGCGTCGCTCAATTCCGACTCGACGCGCAGCAGCAGTTCGTCCATCGCCGCCTCGCGCGTGATGACGATCTGGTGTTCGCCGCCGTAACCGGGGGTTTGGTTGAGGAGCGCGTCGATCTCGCTCGGATAAACGTTCTCGCCGCGGATGGTGAACATGTCGTCGATGCGCCCGAAGATGCCGCTCGGCAAGCGCGGATAGGTGCGCCCGCAAGGCGCCGGATCGTCGGTCCATAGCGTGAGATCGCCCGAAGCGAGACGGATCATCGGCTGCGACCGTCGTTCGAGGTGCGTGTACACGGGCGTCCCTCGCCGGCCGAAGGGAACTCGGCGCATGGAGCTCGGGTCGCACACTTCGGTATAGACAATATCTTGCCAGCAGATCATACCCGGCGTTTCGGCCGACCCCGCGACGTTCATCCAGGGCGACATCTCGGCCATCGACCCCGAGTCGAAGACCTTCGCGCCGTACAGCGCTTCGATGCGGTCGCGCACGCCGGGAATCGACGCGCCGGGTTCGCCCGAGAAAAACATGATCTCGAGCCCGAAGTCGCTCGGATCGAGCCCCTCGTTCGCCGCGGTCTGCGCGAGGTGCAGCGCGAAGGTCGGCGTTCCGTAGAACGCGCGCGGGCGCATCGTGTGCAGCCACTGCGCCGCGCGCGCCGTCATGCCGGGCGCGCCCGCGCCGAATGGAAACGACTTCGCTCCCAAGCGCTCGGCTCCGGAGAGCGCGCCCCAGCTGCCCAGGTACAGGCTAAAAATAGCCGCGATGCAGACCATGTCTCCCGGGCGCATGCCCATCGCCCACATGATGCGTGCGTGCGCGTTCGCGATCGTCTGCCAGTCGTTGCGCGAGATGCCGAATGCCGTCGGCCGGCCCGTCGTTCCGCTCGTGCCGTGCACGCGGAAGATGTCGCTCTCGGGAATGCAGAGATAGTCGCCGAACGGCGGATGCGCGGCTTGCGACTCGCGCAACTCTTTCTTGGTGACGACGGGACATCTGTCTTCGAAGGCTTCGAGCGAGGTTACGTGGCTCGGGTGGAAACCGGCTTCGTCCCACTTCTTCTTATAGAAGGGCGACTCGGCGTATGCGTACGCGCAGACTTCCCGGAGCCGCTGCAGGATCGCGGCGTTGCGTTCCTGCGGCGGCATCGTCTCGCGGCGGGGAAACCAATACTTGCTATCGGCGGGCGGAAGATACGATTCGTCGTAGACCGTCGGATACGACCAGCACTCCATGCCGGTCGAGACGCCGTCAGCGAGGGCCACGTTCGGTCACCAGACGTGTCAGCGACGCAACGATCTCGGCCGGCGGCGTATCCTGGAGCATCACTTCGGCGACGCCCATCTTCTTGAGTTCGACGACGTCTTCGTCGGGCATCACGCCGCCCGCGACCACGATCATGTCTTCGAGGCCCTTGTCGCCGAGTAGTTTGAAGATCTTCGGAAAGACGGTCATCTGCACGCCCGAGAGCAGGCTGACACCGAGGATATCGACGTCCTCCTGAACGGCCGCATTGACGACTTCTTCCGGCGTACGATGCAGACCGGAATAGATCACGTCCATGCCCGCGTCGCGTAGCGTTCGTGCGACGACGCGCACCCCGCGATCGTGGCCGTCCAGGCCGACTTTCGCAAGCAATACTCTGATGGGTTGTGCCACGCAATCACCCGACGCTTCCGCACCGTCGACCGGCGCAATTCGTTTAAAAGTCTAAAGGTCCGACCATCATGGATTGCGACAATAAGTTTTGTCAAACCTTGGCCGGCGTCAAAATCCGTTCCACCCGCGGGCGTTTGAGAAACCTAGGTCGGCTCTAGAAGGCTCCGGCCGTAGACCTCGTGTTCCCGGAGCACCCGGCCGTAGAAGCCGTGGATGTGTTCGTGCATGGCGTGCGCCGCATCGGCCGACCGGCCGGTGGCGACGGCTTCGGCGATCGCAATGTGTTCGGTGACGAGCCGGCCGCGCTCGGCTTCCCAATCGTCGATCCGCTCGAAGGCCGCGAGCATCGCACGCGCGATCGCATCGCGGATGGACTCCATGAACAGCGGCGCGAGGCCGTTTCCGGATTTTCGCGCGATGGCGATATGAAAATCCGTGTCGGCCTGTAAGAACGTCGCGCGATCGAACACGTCGCGCATCGCGATCGCCGTCTCGAGGATCTCCGCACGCTCGGCGGGCTCGGCCCGTTCCGCTGCGGAGCGCACCGCGAGGATCTCGATCGATTCGCGGATTTCGAGCACGTCCCAGATCGGCGTTCCCTGTAGCGACATGTGCAGATCGAGCAGCACGCTCAGACCCGCGCGTCCGTCGCCCGTGACGATCCAGCCCGAATCGGGCCCCGCGCCGCGCCGCGCCGAGAGCATCCCGAAGCCTTCGAGCATGCGTAGACCCTCGCGCAGCGACTGGCGACTGATGTTGAAGATCGACGCGAGTTCGCGTTCGTGCGGCAGCTTGTCGCCGACGTGCAGCCGGCGTTCGACGATCGCACGGCGCAGTTGCACGACGACGTCTTCGAAGGCGCGGCGCTGGCGGATCGGCTCGACCGAAAACACCCGCGTCCGTTCGTCGCTGTCGCTCATTACTAAAACTTGCTATTCATTCCGAAGGATTGGGCGTGTTCGACTCGAGAAGGGATGTTCCCGGCGCTCAGGGGCCGCCCTTACCCGCGAATTGGGTAACGTCGAGCAATGAACTCTCGAACGACCTTCGGTGCCTTCGCAATCGCGCTTCTGGGCTCGTGCTGCGCGGCGTCCGCCGACGAAGGCATGTGGACGTTCGACAATTTCCCGGGCGACAAAGTGAAGGCCGCCTACGGCGCGGCACCGACGCAGCAGTTTCTCGATCACGTACGAGAGAGCAGCCTGCGCATCGCGGGTGGTTGCTCCGCATCGTTCGTTTCGGCGACGGGACTCGTGATGACCAATCACCACTGCGCGCTCGGCTGCATCGAGCAGCTGTCGTCGCCGCAAAACGATTATGTCGAGAACGGCTTTCTCGCACGTTCGGGCGCCGAAGAGAAGCGCTGCCCGGATATCGAACTCGACCGACTCGATCGCATCGAAGACGTGACCGCCGCGATGACGTCGGCAACCGCCGGGCTTTCCGGCGCCGCGTTCAGCCGCGCGCAACGAACCGAACGCGCTGCGCTCTCCGCAACGTGCCCGAGCGCGGCCGACGTCCGCTGCGACGTCGTCGAGCTCTATCACGGCGGCGTCTACGATCTCTATCACTATAAGAAGTACACGGACGTGCGTCTCGTGTTCGCACCGGAATTCGCCGTCGCGCAGTTCGGCGGCGATCCGGACAACTTCAATTTTCCGCGTTTCGACTTCGACATCTCGATGCTACGCGCGTACGAGAACGGTACGCCGGCAGAAACCCCCGAGCACCTGACCTTCGCTCCCAACGGCAGCGCGCCGGGCGATCTCGTCTACGTCTCCGGAAACCCGGGCGGCACGAGCCGCGAACTGACGACGAGTCAGCTCGCCTTCGATCGCGACGTCGACCTGCCGGCGACGCTGCCCGCGCTCTCGGAATTGCGCGGCATCATGGAACGCTTTGCGACCGAAGGTGCGGAGCAGGCACGCGAGGTGCGCGACGCGCTCTTCGGCCTCGAGAACCGCTTCAAAGTCTCCGACGGTCGCCTCCAGGCACTCGACGATCCCGCGTTTTTCGCAGCGAAGGCCGCCCAAGAACGCGATCTTCGCGACAAGGTCGCCGCACGCCCGGACCTTGCAGCGAGCGTCGGCGATCCGTGGAGCGCGATCGCCGGCGCCGAGCAGTTGCGCCGCGACGAGTACGACCAGTATCGCTACATCGCGGTCGGGCCGCCCGGTTCGCTATGGCGCTACGCGAGAACGCTCGTGCGTCTGCCGGTCGAACTCGCAAAGCCGAACGCTTCGCGACTGGCAGAATTCTCCGATGCGGCACGGCAAGCCACGGTCGTTTCGCTGCTCGCCGACAAGCCCGTCTATCCCGCGATCGAAGAATTCCAACTGGCCAATTTCTTCTCGCGTATGCGGCGCGATCTCGGGCCCGACGATCCGTTCGTTCGCAAAGTTCTCGGCGATCGTACGCCCGATGCGCTCGCGCACGAACTCGTGAGCGGCACGAGGCTCGGCGACGCAAAGATGCGCGCCGAACTCGCGAGCGGCGGCGCGGCCGCAGTCGCGGCCTCGCATGATCCGCTCGTGCGCCTCGTCGCGAGCATCGACGATGTCGTGCGCGTCGCGAACGACAATTATCAAAACGGCGTGACCGCTCCGGTCACCTCCGCGAGCGCGGCCATCGCGAAAGCGCGCTTCGCGATCTACGGCGCTTCGATCGATCCGGACGCGACCTTTACGCTGCGACTCTCGTACGGAAAAGTCGACGGCTTCACGGATGCTCGCGGACGCGCCGTCAAGCCCTACACGACGATGGTCGGCCTCTTCGCTCGCGCGACGGGCGCCGAACCGTTCGTCTTGCCCAAGTCCTGGCTCGCGGCGAAATCGTCGCTCGATCTCGCGACGCCGATGAACCTCTCGACGACCAACGACATCATCGGCGGTAATTCGGGATCGCCGATGATCGACGCGCGGGGCCGCGTCGTCGGTTTGGTCTTCGACGGCAACATCTATTCGCTGGGCGGCAACTACGGCTACGATGGCGCGCGCAACCGGTCGGTCGCGCTCGATTCGCGGGCGATCGTCGCGGCACTGCGCGAAGTCTATCACGCCGACGCCCTCGCCGCCGAAATGCTGGGTCGCTAGCGCGTGAAGACGCGCTTGCGCAGTTCGTCGACGATGACGGCGAGTAGAATGACGACGCCGAGCACGACGTCCTGCGTGTACGACTCGATGCCGATGAGGTTCATGACGTTGTTGAGCACGCCGATGAGCAGCGCGCCGAAAAACGTCGAGACGACGCTGCCGCGGCCGCCCGTGAGGCTCGTGCCGCCGACGACGACGGCCGCGATCGACTGCAGTTCGCTGCCGATGCCGGTGTTCGGCGAACCCGATTGGAAGCGCGCCATGAGTAGCAGTCCGGCGACGGCCGCACAGCCGCCCGAGATGACGTAGACCAGCGTCTTCACGCGCGCGACGGAGATGCCGGCGAGGCGCGCCGCTTCTTCGTTGCCGCCGATCGCGAAGACGTAGCGTCCGAATCGCGTTCGCGTGAGCAGAACGGCGAAGATCGCGACGATCGCGACCATCCAAAGCACCGGAATGGGGATGCCGGGCAAACCGATCGCGTGCAGCGGACCCTGCAGCAGAAAGCCCGTACCCGTGGGATCGAACGCGGTCGACTTCAGCGCGACGGGCTGACCGCCTGAGATCTTGAACGCGAGGCCGCGCGCGATGAGCATCATCGCGAGCGTCGTGATGAACGGCGGCAGATTGAGCTTGACGACGGGCACCGCGTTGACGAACCCCGCGAAGCATCCGACGGCGAGGCCGACGAGCAACGTTGCGACGACGAGCACCGGACCTTGCAGTCCGACGGCGTTCGCGAAGGTTGCCATGACGACGCCCGTGAGTTCGACCAGCGAGCCGACCGAGAGATCGATGCCGGCCGTGATGATGACAAAGGTTTGTCCGACGGCGAGGATCGCGTTGTAGGTTATCTGCCGCAGCACGTTCGTAAGATTGGTCGGGGTGAGGAAGGAGCCGCCTGAGTAGAAGTTGGCGATCGCGATCACGACGACGAATCCGACGATCGCGCCGGAGGTGCGGATCAGCCGCGTGCGCTGGGCTTTGGCGTGAGCCGCGTCGGCGCTGGCCGTGAGCTCGTCCTTGACCGCGTCCTTTTCGGCTTGGGGCACTCGTGCCATTACGCCGCCACTCCCGCTGCGACCGCGATGACCGCATCGGGCGTCGCGGTGCCGCGTGCGAACTCGCCGCCGATCGTACCCTCTCGGATGACGAGCACGCGATGCGACATGCCGAGCACCTCGGGCAGTTCGCTCGAAACCATCACGATGCCGGCGCCGCGCGCGAGCAACTCGACCATCAGCGTATAGATCTCCGCTTTCGCACCGACGTCGATGCCGCGCGTCGGCTCGTCGAAGAGGTACACGTCGGCATCGCCGACGAGCCATTTTGCGAGCACGACTTTTTGCTGGTTGCCGCCCGAGAGATTGCGCACGAGCTGTTCGCCGCTCGGCGTACGGATGCGGAGTTCCGCAATCTCTTGCGCGGTCGTTTGATTCTCTCTCGCGCGGTCGATGAAGCCGCCGGGCGAGAACGCGTCGAGGTGCGCGAGCGTGGTGTTCTCGCGCACGCTCATGCCGAGCACGAGACCCTGACCCTTGCGGTCTTCCGTGATCAGCGCGATGCCGGCCTCGATCGCGGAGGCCGGCCCGCGTACGACCACGCGCCGGCCCGAGACCTCGATCGCGCCG
>CAZZUZ010000144.1:6074-7226 GCA_964657315.1 Vulcanimicrobiota bacterium | reverse complement strand
GGCGGCTGCCGAACGCACGCACGCCGCTTCGATGCGGCGTGCATCATTTTTTGCCATGCCGCTCTTCGGGCGTCAGCTCGCACGCGCTCACGCGATCGCGCCGCTGGCCCTCGCGACTTCGGTGCCGCTCGGCTTTGCCACGGGCTCCGCGCTGCGGCGAGCGCCGCTGCATCCGCAGCTCTTCATCGCAATCGCGCTCGCGGCGTTCGTCGCTACGCTCGTCTCGCTCTCGTCGGTCTTCCGCGACGGCGGCGGCGCGTGGCTCTACGCGGCAGGCGGCGCGCTCTGCGGCATGGCGATCGCGACGCCGGTGCTACTGGCCGTCCCGCACGCGACGGCACTCACCGTCGCGGCGGCGGCCGTCGCGGGATTCTTTGCGGTCAGGGCGTTCGGCGAAACGCTCGCGCGCTACGACCCGATCGGCGATTAGACCGCGGCCGCGGCGGCGGTCGTGAGGCGTTCGATCATGGCGCGGTTGAACAGCGTCATGTCGGTCATGCCGCGCGTCGTGATCCAGTGACCGTCTTGAACCGTCGGCTGATCGCGGTACAATCCGCCGGCGTTGCGGATATCGTCGGAAATCGAAGGCGAGCCCGTCATCGTGCGGCTGCGCGCGACCTGCGCCGAGATCAGCACCGAGGCGCCGTGGCCGATCGAGAACATCGGCTTCTTCGCGGCATCGAATTCTTTGACGAAACGCTGCACTTCGCGATTGGCGCGGATGCGGTCGGGCGAATAGCCGCCCGGCAACAGCAACGCGTCGAAATCTTCGGCCGTGCAGTCCGCGACGATCTCTTCGGCCTTGGCCGGAATACCGTCGTCGAGACCGCGCTTGGAGCGGATGCGGGTTCTGGCTTTTTCGTCGATCCCGACGATCGTGACGATGGCGCCCGCTTCTTCCAAGACGCGGCGCGGCTCGGCGAGTTCCGCCTCTTCGAAGCCGTCGCCGATCAATGCGGCGATGCGCTTTCCTTCAATTCCTGATTGCATGACCGCTTGAGGTTGGCCGATGGCCCGAAGCTTTCCCGTTGCGGGAAACGCGCCGTAGTCGACGACGGGCGACCGCTCCGGCCGGCCGGTCGGCGCCGGACTTCGATTACTGCATCGTCGTCGCGCCGCGAGCGGGTGCGTACGAGCGGTCCGGATCGGGCG
>CAZZUZ010000144.1:0-5974 GCA_964657315.1 Vulcanimicrobiota bacterium | reverse complement strand
TACTGCATCGTCGTCGCGCCGCGAGCGGGTGCGTACGAGCGGTCCGGATCGGGCGCGGCATACGCACGCAAGTGAATAGTAATCGCCATCGTACCGATGCGTCGGCGCGGTGTCCTCGCGCTACGGCTCGTGTCCGCGCGAGCCCGTGCCGGTGCCGGCTCGCCGCAGCGCGAACCGCAACCCCATGACGACAGGCATCGAGCCCAACTGGGATGCGGCACGCGGCACG
This sequence comes from Vulcanimicrobiota bacterium, assembly GCA_964657315.1. GTDB lineage: Bacteria > Vulcanimicrobiota > Vulcanimicrobiia > Vulcanimicrobiales > Vulcanimicrobiaceae > CAZZUZ01. Next base: position 5,745 of record CAZZUZ010000144.1, on the reverse strand, counting down.
GCCGGAGGTCCGGCGTTCGGTGCGGCTCTGCGCGCGCTCGCGGCGGAGCGCGGCCTCGACGCGGCGGAATTCGCCGCCGCGGCGCAAAGCGATGCCGGCTCCGTCGGCGCCGTCTTCGACGGCGAGCGCCGGGTGACGACGGCCGAACTCGCGCGCTACGCCCGCACGCTCAAACTCAACGCGATCGAATTCATGCAACGCTCGGGCCTGCTCTCGCTGGAAGTCTACGCCGCGGGTCTGGACCCGCTGTATTTCTTGCCCGAGGGCATGGTCCGCAAAGACGCGCGCATCTACATGCGCGAGATCAACCCGCGCCATCGCGTGCCCGAACGCGACATGTTCGTGCGCAATCCCACGCTCAAAGCGCTCGCGGCGGACGAGCTGATCGATCCGCTCGGCAAACTCGAACTCGAACTCGCGTATCTGCTGAGCGCCGCCGTCCGGCAGTTCGGCGGAAATCTCTGAACCCGACGACACAGAACGCGTTCCTCGCGAGTTACTACGGCGTACGCTCGAAAGCGGGTAAGCCACCCACGTGGACGTAGGAATAGTAAAGCAGCGAAGCGCAGCGTTTTCTTACAAGTGAACGAACCCTCGAAATCGGCCCGCGCTACGGAAGCGCGGAAATCGCGGCATCTCGACATCTGTTTGGAAGAGGACGTCGCATCGCGTCTCGACGCGGGGTTCGCGAGCGTCCGGCTGAATCACGAAGCGCTGCCCGAGTGCGCGCTCGAAGACGTCGAGACGTCGGTGGAATTTCTCGGGAAGCGTCTCGCGGCGCCGCTGATCATCTCATCGATGACGGGCGGCACGGCGCGTGCCCGCGAGATCAACGCGCGACTCGCCGTTGCGGCGCAAGAGTTTCGCGTCGCACTCGCGCTCGGCAGTCAGCGCGCGGCGATCGAAGACCCGTCGCTGCTCGACACCTATCGGGTGCGCGACGTCGCCCCCGACGTCACGCTCTTCGCGAACATGGGCGCGGTGCAATTCAACTACGGCGTCACCGTCGACGACGTGCGCCGCACGGTAGACGACGTACGCGCGGACGCACTCTACCTTCATTTCAATCCCTTGCAAGAAGCGCTGCAGCCCAGCGGCGACACGAATTTTCGCACGCTCCTGCCGCGCATCGAAGCACTCTGCGCGTCGCTGCACGTTCCCGTCATCGCCAAGAGCGTCGGCTCGGGAATCTCGGTGCGTACCGCGCGCCGTCTGATCGACGCCGGCATCGAGGCGATCGACGTTGCCGGCGCCGGCGGCACGTCGTGGGCCCTCGTCGAGGGCCGGCGCGCGAACGATCCCAAGCGCGAAGCGATGGCGGAGTCGTTCGGCGCCTGGGGCTATCCCACGGTCGACGCGACCGTCGCCATCCGTCGCGCGCTGCCGAACGTACCGCTGGTGGCGAGCGGCGGCCTCCGGACGGGCGTCGACATCGCGAAGGCGCTGGCGATCGGAGCGAACGTCGCGGGCATCGGGCTGCCGTTTCTCGAGCCCGCCACCAAATCGCTCGACGCGGTGCGGGACATGCTCGAGGTGCTGATCGCGACCTTCCGCATCGCGCTCTTCGCGAGCGGCTGCCGCGGACCCGAGGACTTGCCCGACGCGCTCTACACGCGCGGCTCGGAACAGACGCTGATGGTCGAACCCTCGATCTGAACGTCGAAGGCGTCGACCGACGTCAGGCCGCCGAGGGTCATCTCGCCCGTGCGCACGTCGAAACACCACGCGTGCCACGGACACGTCACGATCGGCCCTTCGATGAAGCCTTCGGCGAGCGGACCGCCTTGGTGCGGGCAGGCATTCTCGATCGCATAGAACGTGCCGTCCTGATTGAAGACCGCAACCTCACGATCCCCGACGACGTACGCGCGCGCCTCGCCGGGCGGAATATCTTGGGGACGGGCGACCGAAACGAAGCGTGACATGCAGCGCCGCTCGTTCGCCGCTGCGAACGCCGCTCCCATGCGTTACTGAGGCGCGTTGAAATCGCGGTGCCACTGGAGCACCCGACACGTCGGATCGGTAAATGCGGAGTACGTCAATCCGGGCACGATGACGAGGAAGATGAAGGCGCCCGCAAACCACGCGAACGCGCCGAGGAAACGACGCCGAAACAGGAACCACACACCCGGACCGAGCGAGGCGGCCGATCCACTTACGAGAAATGCGACCGCCACGACGCGAGTCGGCACGCAACCGTGCTGTTGCACGAGCGCCAAGACACCCATCGCAACGAGCGCGAAGAACGCGCCCGTGCGTGAGCCCCGCAGAACCGTGCCGACGGCGTGGTCGCCACGCGCGCGCTGCAGCGACCGCGGATCGGCCGCCCGGCCGCATCCGGCGCAAACCGGTGCGAGGCCGAAGCCGCGCCGTCCGCAATACGGACACGGCAACCGGCGAGCGGCATCGGCCGCAGCCGGCGTCCGTTGTCCGTGGTCGACGTCAGCGCGCACGTGCGCCGTAAGCCTTGTGTCTGCGGGACATGGATGCTATAGTTCGGCGGTCGCCGGCCCGGCGTCTCTCGTTCTCACGAGGGACTTCGCTGGAGCCAAGCGAGACGATCCTGCCTAAGGAGCCATCTTCGTGCCGTTAACCAAAGACCAAAAGACCGAGCTCGCCGTCAAGTACGGCCGCAGCGCCGGCGACACCGGATCCGCCGATGTCCAAATCGCCGTCCTAACCACGTCCATCAACATGCTCAACGAGCACCTGAAGGTTCACAAAAAGGATCATCACAGCCGCCGCGGCTTGCTCATGCAGGTCGGTCAGCGTCGCCGCCTGCTCGGTTACCTCCAGAAAAAAGACCTGGAGCGCTATCGCAAGCTCATCGCGGATCTCGGCCTGCGCCGCTAGGCGCCGGACGCATCGTTTCGTCCACCTCCCGGGTTTCAAGGTTCGGACACGCTGATGATACGCACGATGATGAAGTCCAAAATCCACCGCGCCACGGTGACGCAGGCGGATTTGCACTATGTCGGTTCGGTGACGCTGGACCGCACGTTGATGGACGCGGCCGATATTCTTCCCGGAGAACAGGTCGCGATCGTCGACATTACCAACGGCGCGCGGCTCGAGACGTACGCGATCGCGGGACCCCGCGATAGCGGCGTCATCGGCATCAACGGCGCCGCCGCGCATCTCATTCACGAGGGCGATATGGTCATCTTGATCACGTACGCCCAGATGAGCGATGCCGAAGCCCACGAGAACGTGCCGCGTATCGTGCACGTCGACGAACACAATCGCATCGTTCGCCTCGGCAACGATCCGGCCGAACCGCTCGGCGATGGCGTCACCTTACGCGGCGATGCGGCGTACGCATCGCTGCTGCGCCCGCTAACTTAGCAACATCTCGCTAGGTCACGATCTCGCGATTTGGGCGCTCTGCGCGATCGCGATCGCGGGCATTCTCGCGCGACCGTTCGGGGTGCCCGAATGGATCTACGTTTCGTTCGCGGCCTGCGCGGCCGCGTTCTCCGGCCTGCTTCCGCTCGCCGATGCCGTGCGCGCCGTACGGGATGGTTCGGACGTGTACTATTTTCTCGCGGGCATGATGCTGCTCGCCGAGATCGCGCGCCGCGAAGGCGTCTTCGACTGGCTCGCCACGCACGCCGTACGCGCGAGCGGGGGTTCGCGCGCGCGCCTCTTCGCGCTCGTCTACGGCGTCGGAATCGTCGTCACGGCGTTTCTCTCCAACGACGCGACGGCCGTCGTGCTCACGCCCGCAGTCGCCGCGAGCGTCCGCGCGGCCAAGGCCGAGCCGCTGCCCTATCTCTTCGCCTGCGCCCTCATCGCGAATGCCGCTAGCTTTATCTTGCCAATCTCGAATCCGGCAAATCTCGTCGTGTTCGCGCAAGGTATGCCGCCGCTACGCGATTGGCTCGCCGCGTTCGCGTTGCCGTCGCTGTGCTCGGTCGCGATTACCTATGCCGTGCTGCGCGTCGCGTTCCGTCGCGAACTCGCGGGCGCGCTCGAACGCGACGCCGCGCCCGTGAAGCTCGGTACGACCGGCCGCATCGCGTTCGCGGGCATCGCGTGCACCGCCGTCGCGCTCGTCGCGGCATCGGCGCTCGGGACGAATCTCGGGGCGGTCACGCTGTTCGCCGCGCTCGTGGTCTTCGCAACCGTCGCGCTGCGGAACCGCGCGGCCGCGCCGGCCGTGCTCCACATCGCGTGGCCCATCGTGCCGCTGGTCGCCGGCCTCTTCGTCTTGATCGCCGCGGCCGAGCGCACGGGGCTGCTATCGGCAACCGAGGCTGGATTACGCGCGGCGCAGCAGCTGCCCGCTCCGGCGGCGCTCGCGCTCGCCGGCTTCGTCACGGCCGTCGGGTCCAACGTCGTCAACAACTTGCCGGCAGGCCTTATCGCCGGAACGACGGTCGCACACGCGCACGGCACGGGCACGATTCGCAGCGCGGTCGCGATCGGCATCGATCTCGGCCCGAACTTGTCGGTGACGGGGTCGCTCGCGACCATCCTGTGGCTACTCGCATTGCGGCGCGAAAAAATCGCGATCGATGCTTGGCATTTTCTGCGCGTCGGATCGGTCGCGATGCCGCTGGCTCTAGCGGGCGCCGTCGAAATTTTGGGTCTTTAGTCTGACGAAACCCACGATCGCGCCCTATGACTGGCGAGCAAGTCGTTAGAAAGCCGAGCGCTCCGGTTATGATAGCTTGACTTTCGTCGCTACGAGTGACGCAGTTCACACTTTTGCGTTCGTGGAGTCTTTCGACTTGAACCCCATCAACATCGCTCTGTCCCTTTCGCTGTTCGCGCTTCCGGTATCGGTCGGCGCACAGACCATAGCGCTCGACGGCGCGCCGACCGCGTCCCGCGCCTGCACCCTGACGATGGACTTCGCCCCGAAGACCATGCCGCCCCCGAGCACGAGCGCCGAGCCCGTCATCTTCGTCGACACCACGCAGTCGTATCCGATCCGATCTTTTACGGTAAAGCGGCCCGAGACGCCACGCGCGGCGAGTGTGGCCACGGTCACGGCGGACCTGGGCATGGAGACGACGGTCGCAACCCTGCTCGATCAGCACGCGATCATCGAACGCGCCGAACTGACGTGTCCGACGAAGAATGCGACGCTCACGAACGCGACGATCGGCTACATCGGCACCTTCGCTACGGCGAGCGCTCCCGCGCTCTCGTTCACGATGAATTTCTGGCCCAAAAATCTCGTAACGCAGCGCTGACGAACGGATTGCGGCAACGCTGCCGCCGAACGAGCTTTGGATGTACGGTCCGAAGCTCGTTTTCTTTTCCGCGCTGTTGGCGCTGCCGGCAATCCCCGGCGTCGCGCAGTCGCCCACTCCGGATCCGGTGGCGTCGCGTCCGATTCCGGCAACGACGGTACCGGCCGTGCGCCCGACGCACGGCGCGGCCGCCCCGAGCGCCGCACCGCCGATTTCACTTTCGAACTGTACCTTTACGGCGGAGTTCGCACCGAACGCGCCGCCCGCACCCGACGGCCCCGCGATGACGGCGCCGCACGGCAGCCGCCAGTACGTGATCGCGACCTATAGCGTGAAGCCGTCGCTGCTGACGCCGGGCAGCGGCGTCGCGAGCGACTTCAGCGCGACGACGCGGCGCCACTGCCGCAACGGGATGCCGTCGACCAGCGTCTCCGGTTCCAGCTCGGCGCGCGCGAGCCCGGCCTTGGCCAGCGCCCAGTCGATGCCGACCCAGCGCTCGGCGAACGCGGGGCTCATCAGCACGAGGTTGCCGGCGACCCAGCCG
>CAZZUZ010000143.1:0-7244 GCA_964657315.1 Vulcanimicrobiota bacterium | reverse complement strand
CACGATCGTCGCAGATTCTTGCCGCCGAGCCGCGCGGCCTCGCGTCTTTGAGTTAGCGGGGCATGGAAAAGCGCGTCGTCGTCGCGATCGCCGCAGCCGGGGCGACCTTGGCCGACGTGGGCGTCACACCGGGCGCCGACGCGAGACCCTGGTACGCGCAGGCCGCCTGCGGCGCGGCCGGTGCGTTAGCAAGAATTTGCGCGACGTACTTCGCCGCGAGCGCGGCGTAGCCGGCGTCGTTGGGATGGAAGCCGTCGGTGTAGAAATTCGACGGCACGTACGTCGCGGGGTCGCACTGGAGATCGACGACCGGAATACCCTGCGCGGCGACGGTGTTGATCACGTTGGTATTGATCGCGACCGAGACTTGTTGCAGCGCGTAGCGCACCTCGCCGTCCACGGTCGGATCGCTCGAGATCGCGAATGCGTACGGCACGTTCGCGAAGTTCGGGAGGTTCGCGACGACGATCGTGGCCTTGGGCGCGGTCGCGTGAATGCCGCCGAGCAGGGTCGCGAAATCGTGTCCGAACTCGGTAACTTCTTGCGTGATGAACGCCGTCTGTGAAGCCGTCGTGGTTCCGCCCGCCCCGCACGTGAGCGCGGTGACGATGCCGTTGACGTCGTTGCCGCCCGCGAAGACCGTCACCAGCAACGCCGACGGATCGACGTTCGGCAATTCGTTGGTCAGGAAGTTTCCGGGATAGGCGTTCGCCGCGGTGCGCGGGGCGCACGTGCCCGGCGTGTACATGTTCGACGTCGTCTCGATGTCGGGGCCGACGACTGCGCCCGAGATCCCGAGATCCTGCAGCGAGGCGACGAAACCGTACGTCGCGAGGTCGGTGCGAATGTCGGGCACGTAGCCGCTGGCGCCCTTCTCGGGACAGGTCGGATCCGCGACTTCGGCGGGCGATGCTTCCGTGCACGGTACGGTCGAGCCGTAGCCGACGGCATCGCTCGCACCGACCGCGGTGTAGGAGATCGCGAGTTGGCGCGGGCTCGAAGACCTCGCCGGCGTCGGCGACGAGTTGCCGCTGCACGCGGCGAGTGCCGCCGCCGCGACCGCACAGGTGAAAAGAACGGTTCGGGAGATAACGCGTGTCATGATCGTGTCCTAGAACGGCTGGACGAGCGGATGCGCGCCGACGCCGAGCATGAGGGAGAATGTGGTGGCGCGTTGCGCGCCGAGAACCGGCACGGCTACACCGTTTGCGGCTTCCGCGACGCAGGCGAGGGTCGGCGTGCCGCCGGCGGCCGTGCGCGCGCAAGGTACGACCAGCTGCGAGATGCCGATGCGGCCGGTCTGCGTGTAGTTCGGATTTTCCGGACCCGTCGTAGAGACTTCCGCTTCGAGGAAGAACGGCGCTTTGATCACTTTGGTCACGCCGTAGTGGAACGTCGGCGAATGGTACGGATAGACTTCCGAAGGAAAGTACTGAACGTTGTTCGCCGCGCTGCCGAAGAACGTGACCTTGTCGTCGAGCTTGTACTGTGCGTAGAGATTCTGTTCGTACTGCGCGTGATTGGTGAGATTGGCGCCGTTCGTGTTGAGATTCCAGGTAACGTCGCCGCTGTACGTGATGAGATAGTTGATGTCGTAGAAGAGCGGGATCGTGAGGTTCGCGCCGTAGCGTTCGTACGAGCGCAGGTGCACCGTTTCCACTCGATCGTTGACAAAGATGGTCTGCGTGTCGTCAACGCCGCCGATCGACGAACGGACCGACCCGTAGAACGGTGAGATCACGAGCGGATGATGGCGTCCGCCGACCGTGAACATCTGCTGGAGCGTGTAGAGCTGAAAACGCAGATGGGTATCGGCGTTGATGCCCATCTTATTGCCGTTGACGTAGCCGATCGGCGAATTGGTACCTTGGAAGACGACGGGGATATTGTCGTCGCTGCCGATCGGATAGGCGGAGAATTGGTAGTAATACGCGCCGACGCGCGTGGTGCGGCCCACGAGATAGAGCAGCGACGCATCGAACGTGCCGGGCAGGTTGCGCGCGGAATTCGTCTTACCGCCGGCGAGATTGGTCGCGATGTCGGCGGAATACAGCAGCGGATCGGTATGGAAACCGGGCTTCTGCGCGTCGGCATCGGTAAACGGAGCCGGCGTTGCGAAGCCGCCCGCGCCGTTGACGCCGGGACTCGCGGATTGCGAGGACGCGCCCTTCGCGGGCTGCGCCGTCAGGGCGTGCGTGGCATCGACGCCGATACCCGCCGAGACGTCGGGCATGACTTGGGCATCGACGGGACGCGCAAAGATCGCGACGGTGAAAGCGAGCAGAGCCGTCGAGGACGTACGAAACACAGCGCGCCGCGTTGCAGCACGAGAAAATTCTGGCAAGGAAAACAACCTCCAGCTTTCAACGCCGAACGCAGTGAACGCGCTCGATCGGAAGCGGTACGATATTTCGACGTATAGCCATTACGGTGGAACGATCCTGCAAAACTTCACTATTGAATGATTTGTTGGTAAGGCTTTCGCGAAGTCGGCTGACAGCTGCGCACGTTTACCGGGCAGCCGAGCTGGGGACGTTCGGGTCGATGAGACTCACGCTCGCACTCGCCTTCCTGTTGCTTACCGGCGTCTGCGCGACCCCGCTCCCCGCTGCGGCGCAGCCCTTCAGCGATCCCTCGATTCCGAACTACACGCGCTGGCAGGCGCGCTGGGATCGCGCGGCCTTCCGAAACCGGCACGTCATCGTCGGCGAGGTCATCGACTTTCACCCGTACCGGGTGCGTTTACGCCGTTCCAACGGCATCACGCAGGGCGTCGACCTCAAGCACGGCACGATCATCCTGCCGACGGGCGCGACGCCGACGCCGGGTGAGCGTGTAGCTTTGGTCGGCTATTACAGCCAAGGTACGTTCGTCGTCAATCGGCTCATCATTCGCTGAGGTCGAAATCTTGAATTCTGCTTTACTCGTCGTCGACGTACAGCGCGCGCTCGTCGACTATCTGCCCGCCGACCGCAAGCGCGAGCTCTTGAAGGTCGTCGGAGGGCTGATCGCCCGAGCGCGCGCGGCCGGCGTTCCGGTCGTGTACGTGCAGCATAGCGACGAGGAACTCGTTTACGGTTCGTCGGGCTGGGAGATCGCGAGCGAGATCGCGCCGATGCCCGGCGACGCTCGAATCTACAAGACGCTTCGCGACGCGTTTCGCGAAACCGGACTCGAAGAAACGCTTTCACGCCTCGGCGCGACGCACGTCGTGGTCTGCGGCATGCAGAGCGAGTACTGCGTTGACTCGACGCTGCGCGAGGCGGAACGCCGCGGCTACGAAGTAACGCTCGCCTCCGACGCGCACGCGACCTACGATTCGCCGGATCTCAGCGAGGCGCAGATTGCTTCCAACGTCAATCGCGTTGCCGCCGGGCTTGCGAAGACGATCGCTCCGGCTTCTTCTCTTTTCGTATAGCGCGGCGTCCCTCGCCCGAGGATGCCGATGCTGTGCCATAATGCGGGCACAGCGCTCGTGTAGACTCGACGTCGTGATGAGGCGATCGATTGTGAGGGCCGGCCGGCTGCGTCAACGGTATGCCGTCATCGACCTCGAGACGACCGGCATCGATCCGCGCGTCGACCGGGTCGTCGAGATGGCATGCGTCATCGTCGAGGACGCGCGGGTCGTCGACACGTGGTCGTCGCTCGTCGATCCGCAGCGGCCGATCCCGCCGAGCGTATCGCGTATCCATGGGTTGCGGGCCGAACACGTGCGTGGTGCGCCGGCCTTCGAGATTGCGGCACGCGAACTCACGGCGCGTTGCGTGGACGCTCGGCCCGTCGCCCATAATGCCGCATTCGATTGCGCGTTTCTGCCGAAGGTCGGAACGGGCCGCTGGCTCTGCACGCGCATGCTCGCGAAACGCGTCGTGCCGGAAGCGCCGGGATTCGGCAACCAAAAGTTGCGCGCGTTTCTCGGCGTCGATGCCGAGATCCGCCGGCCGATCACGCCGCATCGCGCACTCGACGATGCGCTCGTGACCGCGCACATTCTCATCGCCTGTCTCGAACGTGAAGCCCGCGAGCGCAGTCGCCGGCAGAAGGGAAATCAGCTCGAGCTGCTCTCGTTCGCTCTCAATGCGTTGCCAGTGCTTTGAGCACGGGCGTGGGATCCGAACAGCTCACTTCGATGTCGGGACGATGCGCGAGCCGCATTCGAATGCCGGTCTTTCCGCCGAGCCAATACGCGACGTCGTCTTTCTCGATGCGCAAACCGAGGCCGTGCGGCGCCGTTACCGTTGCGGAAGCCGACTCGAGATCGGCTCTGGGCACGGAATCGGCGAACGCGCCGAGACCGAACGACCATGCGATACGGTGCGCATCGACGACGACGCCCACGCGCGAAAACGCGAGCGCGGTTCCGGCGTACGCGGCGATTTGCAGAAATGCGAGGACGAACAAGACGACGCGGCCGACGCGCTGCATGCGTTTGGGGACCAGGAACGCACCGACGATCAAGATGAGCGCGCCGACGAGCAGGGGCGCGGCTAGGCTGAAGACGGCCGGACTCGCGTACGAGCACGACGCGTTCATCGCCCGCGATCCGGGCGGGGCTTAAACGACGTCAGCGTAGACTTCGATCTCGTAGCCGTCGGGGTCGGTCACGCGCGCGACGTATACCGCGCCCGCGTGGTGCGGCTCGACCAACACCGGCACGCCGGCCCCACGCAGGCGTTCGATCCAGGCGTCGACGGCCTCCCGACCTGCAACGCGAAAGCCGAAGTGGAACGTTCCGCCGACTTGCGGCACTCCGGCGTTGAGCACGAGGAGATACGACGGCGTACACACGCGAAGCGCGGACGCCGTGCGTTCCACCGGCAGGTCGAGCGCGTTACGATAAAAACGCTCGGCCGCGTCGAGGTCGGCTACGTCGAGGTTCAAATGCGTGAGCGCGAGCGGCGTCAATGCTCCTTGGGATGTCATCGCATACTGCTTCGCACGTCTACGAGCGTTGCCCGCCGGACGAGAGCGGCTCTTTCATTTCCTTTGAGAAGCTCACCGGGCCCTCGGTCGCGCGAGCGTTGCGGTCGTCTTTCGTCCAGTTTGGAAGCAGCTTCGCGAAGAGGCCTCGCCGTGCGGCCGTTTACCGCTTTGAGGGTGCCCGTAACGGAGCGGCGATCGCAGAGTCCATGGCTAGCACGATCTTGCCGCGCGTCTTGCGTTTCGCGAGTTCGACGTATGCGTCGCGAATCGAGGCGAATGGGTAGATCGCGGCGATCGGCATGACGATCTCGCCGTACGCAACGAGATCCGCGAGATCGCGCAGGGTCGCGACGTCGGCCGCCGCTGCGGAGCCGTCGGACTTCACGCCGAACTTTTGCGCGCCTTCGAAATCGATGATCGTGTCGATACGTTCCTTTGCGATGCCGAGCTTCACGGCGAGTTCGACGTAGCCTTTGCCGAAAAAGTCGATCCACGCATCGATTCCGTTCGGGACGAGCTCTTTGAGACGCCGCTCGAGATCCTCGCCGTACGCGACGTGCTCCGCGCCGATGGACGCAAGGAAAGCTTCGTTTTCCGCACCGGCGACTCCGATGACGCGAGCTTTGCCGCGGACGGCGAGTTGCACGGCGAGAGAACCGACACCGCCCGCGGCACCGCTGATGGCGACGGTGTCGCCCGGCTTGAGGCCGACGGCGCGCACGGCCGCAATCGCGGTCGAACCCGCAACGAAAAGACTTCCGGCGCGATAAAAATCGAGCGACGGCGGCTTCTTCGTCAGATTTTGCTCCTCGACGACGGCGTACTCGGCGTGCGCGGAGCGCGTGTCGACGTGGCCCAGCACCTCGTCGCCGGCTTCGAATGCCGTCACGCCCGGCCCCGGCATCTCGACGTATCCTGCGAGATCCGTGCCTTCGCCGAACGGGAAGTCCATCGGGAACATCTCCTTGAGCGCACCCTCGCGAATCATCATTTCACCCGGATTGATCGAGCTCGCGACGACTCGGACGAGCACTTCGCCCGCCTTGGGTTCGGGCTTCGGCAGGTCGGCGAACTCGAGCACGTCGACGCCGCCGTAAGCGTGTAATTGAATGGCTTTAGGCATGCGAGGCTCTTTCCCAACCCGCGTTCATTCGCGCACGCGTTTCTTTTGCGGCGAACGCACGACCCAATCGCCGTCATCGGGATAGTGCGTCGATTCCCCGATCGGGTTGTCGGCGACCGTGAGCAGCACGAGTTCTTCGCTCTCGCCTGGGTAGAGTTGATGCGCCTCGCCGGGCCTGAAGAGAAACGTATCGCCCGTCCCGATCGGCTCGGTCCCGCCTTCGTGACGCACGAATCCCGAACCCGAAATGATGTAGTAGAACTCCCACTGGGCGCTGTGCGAGTGATACGGGTACGGCTTCGTACCGGCCTCGAAGCGCGAGAGCTCGACGTCGAACGGATGACGTTTCGCGAGGTCGGTCGAATCCGGCTCGCGGCCAAGCGCCTCCGAGACTTGCTTTCCGAAGCCTTCGAACGTCTCCGACGGCGAGCCCCAGTGGAGTTCCGGAATATTTCGAACGTTGACGATCTTCACGATGCGCTAGCGCGTTCGACGGCTTCGGGCGCGGTGCCCCGTTCGCTCGTGCTGCACGACGAAGTCGTGCGTTCGCTGCGTGAAACGGCCGCGCGCATCGCCGCGCCCGCGATTTCCGGTGCGTTCGTCGCCGCCGCGCGCTCGCGACGGCTCGCACACTGGTCGTCGCTCGCGAGCTTCGCGCTCGCTCGCGTTCTGCCGGTTCACGCATTCGAGGCGGCGCAGGGGCGCGCGCGGTGCCGCATCTGCGGTGCGCCGGAACGCGTCGACTACTTCGAGAGCGATCACTTCGCAAAGCTGCGCGCCGCGGGCACCGTGCGTAGCGACTCGCCGCACTACGCGCTGTACGATCTACGCGCGCTCGAACGCGAGCCGCTCGTCGAGCCGACTGCCGCGGACCGGCAATTTTTTGCCGAGACGGTCGCACGCGTCACGAATCTGCGGCCCGGCTCGAAAACGTTTCTCGCCGAACGCGCGGCGGGTGCGGTGTACGATTCGCGCGTCGACCGCAAGCAATTCTTAGCCGTCCTCGGCGTATGCGGTATCCTCGATTCGCCGCAGCATCGCGGGTTCTGGCCCGCGTTCGTACCGTACGAAGATCGCGCGCGGCTCGACGTCCGCCCGTACGCGTATCCCGTCGCCTTCTGGCGCAGCGACTACGGCTTGAACGCGGATGCCGTGCGCAGTTTCGGTTCGGGCTTCGCGTGTCTCGAAAGGCTAT
>CAZZUZ010000142.1:0-7247 GCA_964657315.1 Vulcanimicrobiota bacterium | reverse complement strand
CCCCCGCCGCAGCCCAAACTCAAGCTCAACCCGCCGAAGACGACCTCGAAGTCGAACTCCGCGAGTTCCGAGACGAAATACGTCGCTCCGGCCGTCGGCAGCGAAGAAGGCAATCCCAAGGGTACGGTCGCGAGCGCGGCCCCGGCTCCGGTCTCGACCGGCGTTCCGGCAACGCCCGCCCCGACGCCCGTGCCGACGCCGACGCCGACGCTCAAACCGACGTGTGCGGTGCCGAATGCCGCGGCCAACGCCGTGAACGCCGTCCAGCCGGACTTCCCGGAAATGGCCAAGCAACAGGGCGCCTCGGGCACCACCCAAGTGCAAGTCACGCTCGATGCGAACGGCGGAATCACCGCGGCATCGATCAACAAATCCTCCGGCAACGCCTCGCTCGACCAAGCGGCACTCACCGCGGCGAAGCAGTCGAAGTACGCGCCCGAAATCGTCAACTGTGTGAAAACGGCCGGCACGTATCTCTTCCGCGCAGATTTCGACGCACAGTAGCCGTCTACCGTGACCTGGCTTCAGGCCATGATCCTCGCCGTGCTGCAGGGCACGAGCGAACTCTTCCCCGTGTCCAGTCTCGGACACACCGTGATCGTGCCGTCGCTGCTGCACTGGAGGATCGACCGCACGGACCCGACCTTCCTCGCGTTCGTCGTCGCCCTGCATCTGGGCACGGCGATCGCGCTTTTGGTCTTCTACCGCAGCGATTGGGTGCGCGTATCGCGCGCCTTCGTCGCGAGCGTCGCGCGCGGCAACCTTTCGAACGATCCCGACGAACGCATCGCTTGGTTACTCATTGTCGGTACCGTTCCGGTCGCGATACTCGGCGTCTTTCTCGAAGCGCCGGTGCGCGCGTTCTTCGGATCGACGGCGCTCGTGGCGACCTTCCTGATCCTCAATGCGTTCGTGATGTTCGCGGGCGAAACGTTGCGGCGGCGTTCGATCGGCAAGGCCGAGAGCGCGCGGTCGCTGGAGTCGCTTCCCTGGAAAGACGGCGGCATCGTCGGCATCTCGCAAGCGTTCGCGCTGCTGCCGGGCATCTCGCGTTCGGGTTCGTCGATCGTCGCGGGCCTGCTCATCGGCCTCTCGCACGAATCTGCGGCGCGCTATTCGTTCTTGCTCGCAACGCCGGTCATCTTGGCCGCTTCCGTACTCGAGATCCCGAAGCTGCTCGCACCCGACGCTCACGCGGTCCTCGCGCAGGCGATCGTGGGCGGCGTGCTCGCCGCAATCACCGCGTATGCATCGGTCGCATTTCTCACACGTTGGTTCCAATCGCATGATTTGCGGCCGTTCGGATGGTATTGTCTGATCGTCGGCACGGTCGCACTCGTGCTTTCCCTCACGAAAGCTATCGCTTGAAAATCGGCGCAGTCGCCCTTGCCGTGGTTTTCCTCATTATCGGCGTCCTCTATCTCACCGGCACGCTGCAGCTCGGAACGCATGGGCCGCCGGGCAAACACCACGTCAGCCATTTCGTGCTGTTTGTGGTGTTGGCCGGACTCTGTCTCGTGTGGGCGCGATTTCAGAAGAGCGCGACGCCGGCACGCTGAGCCACGTCGCGCCGGACGGCGGCGTTACGATGGTCGACGTCGCGTCCAAAGCGACGACGCATCGTTTCGCACACGCCCGCGCGCTCGTGTCGCTCACGCCTGCGACGGAAGCCGCACTGCGAAATGCGACGCTGGTCAAAGGCGACGCGTTCGTGACGGCGCAACTCGCGGGGATCATGGCTGCGAAACAGACCGCGAACCTCATTCCGCTCGCCCATCAGCTTCCGCTCGCGAACGTCGACGTGCGCGTCTCGTGGACGGCGCCCGGAATGCTCGCGATCGACGCGACCGCGACTACGGCCGCGCAGACCGGCGTCGAGATGGAAGCGATGGTCGCGGCCTCGATCGCCGCCCTGACGATCTACGACATGACCAAGGCCGTCGACAAGGGCAATGAAGTGCGTGGCGTACGCTTGATCGAGAAACGCGGCGGCAAGAGCGGCACGTGGCGCGCGCCGTCGTGAACATCGTCGAGGTCGCGGTCATCGTGCTCTCCGATCGCGCGGCCGACGGGACGCGTCCCGACGAGTGCATTCCGGTCATCGAAGACGTGCTCGGCGCGCGATACGCGATCGCACATCGCGCGATCATGCACGACGACGCGGCTGCGCTGCAGGCCGAACTCATCGAACTCGCCGACCGGCGCGAAATCGCGCTCGTGCTCACCAGCGGCGGCACGGGACTCGGTCCGCGCGACCGCACGCCGCAAGCGACTGCGGGCATCTTGGATTATGAAGTGCCGGGGATCGGCGAAGCGATGCGTGCCGCATCGGCCGCTTTCGTGAAGACCGCGATGCTCTCGCGCGCCGTCGCCGGCGTCCGCGGCAAGACGCTCATCGTCAATCTTCCCGGCAGCCCGAAGGCGGTTCGCGAGACGCTCAACGTCCTGCTTCCGGCGCTGCCCCACGCCCTCGACCTGCTCGCGGGCTCCGTCGCCGATGGGTAGCGACGTGCGGGGCTCTAGCAAACGATGACGTACGAGGCGGCGCACGCGTATCTGCTCGGGGCGATCAACGAAACGGCTTCGCGGCATTTTCCGGGACGGCTGACGCGGATGCGCGCGTTGCTCGAACATCTCGGGAACCCGCATCTCGCGTATCCGACCGTGCACGTCGGCGGCACGAGCGGCAAGGGGTCGACGTCGACGATGATCGCCTCGGCGCTCTTGGCGTCGGGAAAGCGCACCGGACTGCATACGAAGCCGCACCTCAACTCGATGACCGAACGCGCTCGCATCGACGGCCTCCCAATCTCGCAAGAAGAGTTTGGCGACGTGCTCGGCGAGATGATGTCCGCGATCGAGCTCACCGCAAACGAACACGGCCGGCCGTCGTACTACGAGACGCTGCTCGCGCTCGCGTTCGTCTACTTCCGGCGGCGCAACGTCGACGTCGCGGTCATCGAAGTGGGCATCGGCGGATCGCTCGACGGCACCAACCTCGTCGCGCCGGAAGTCACCGTCATTACGAGCGTCGGGCTCGACCATCAGGACGTGCTCGGCGATACGATCGAAGAGATCGCGACCGACAAAGCCGGTATCGCGAAGCCCGGCGTGCCGATGGTCTCCGACGCGTCGGGATCCGCGCGGCGTATCATCGAGGAACGCTGCCGCAAAGAAGGCGCGCCGTTTCTCGCCGTGACCGAGCACGCGTCGATCGAGCGTCTGCCGAGCGAACCGTACGGCCAGACGTTCGCGGTCACGACACAGACACAAACCTACCAGCTGCGGCTGCCGGTGCTCGGACAGTTCCAGCAGCGTAACGCGGCGTCGGCGATCGTCGCGCTCGAGACCCTGCGGCCGGAGCTGCGGCCCGGGCGCGAAGCGATCGAGCGCGGTTTCGCGTCGATGCAGATTCCCGGGCGCATGGAGTTCTTTCCGAGCCACCCGAGCGTCATCTTCGACGTCGCACACAATCCCGACAAGGCGGCGTCGCTCGCCGACGCGCTCGCCGAAACGTTTCCGGACCGCCGCTTCACCTTCGTGGTGAGCATCGGCGTCACGAAGGACGCGCCCGCGGTGCTCAGGCCGCTCTTCGCACTGCCCGGAAACTTCATCTTTACGACGTTCGACGCGAACGGATTTACGCCCGAACGTCCCGACCGGCTCGCGAACATCGCGGCGTCGGCGGGCGTGAGCGCGCGCTCGATCGCCGATCCCGTCGAAGCGCTGTCGGTCGCGCGGCGGCTCGCAGATCCCAACAACATCGTCGTCGTAACGGGCTCGACGTTCGTCGCGGGCACGCTGCGCGCGTGGTGGCTAGAAAATGTCGCTTCGCGCTCGGAGCGATAACGTGCCGGGTGCCGGAGCGCGCACGGCGCGCGGTTCGCTCGAACTTCGCGGCAAGCGCTTCGAGTGGGGCGCGCGGACCTACCTCATGGGCATCCTCAACGCGACGCCCGATTCGTTCTCGGGCGACGGGCGGCCGGATCCCGCCGAAGCCGCGGCGCTCGGCCGAGAGCATCTCGCGGCCGGCGCGGACATTCTCGACATCGGCGGCGAGTCGACGCGCCCGGGCCATACGCCGATCGGCGTCGCCGAAGAATTACGCCGTGCGATTCCCGTCGTGCGCGGCATGCGCGCGAGCGCACCCGACTCCGTCATCTCGATCGACACGTTCAAGCCCGCCGTCTTCGAAGCCGCGAACGATGCGGGCGCGGACATGCTCAACTCGATCTGGGGCCTGGACGACCAACTGCTCGAACGCGCCGTTGAACGCGGCGTGCCGGTGGTCATCATGCACAACAAGGCGGTCTCCGTCTACGAGCGCAGCGTCGTCGACGAAGTGCTCGCGTACCTCGACGCGCAGGCCGCGCGCGCGATCGCGGCCGGCATTCCGCACGCGTCCACGATCGTCGATCCCGGCATCGGCTTCGGCAAGACGCCGGAACACAATCTCGAAATTCTCGGCGCGCTCGAACGCGTCGTCGCGCTCGGCTACCCGACGCTGCTCGGCACCTCGCGCAAGTCGACGATCGGAAAACTCACGGGCCGCGGTCCCGGCGAACGAGCCTTCGGTACTGCGGCGACGGTCGCGCTCGCGATCGCCGCGAGGGTCGACATCGTCCGCGTTCACGACGTTGCGGAAATGCGCGACGTCGCGCTCGTGGCCGACGCCATCGTCCGCCCGTGATCGACGGCATCGCGCTGCGGGGGATTCGCGCGTACGGGCGGCACGGCGCCAATGTGGGGGAGCGCGATTTCGCGCAGCCGTTCGACCTCGACCTCGAACTCGACGTCGACCTGAGCGCCGCGCGTGCGAGCGACGAACTCGGCGACACGATCGACTACGCCGCCTTGCACGAGCGCATCGTCGCGACCGTGCGAGACTCGTCGTATCGCTTGCTCGAGCGCCTCGGTGACGAGATCCTCGGCGGCGTGATGCGCGATTCGCGCGTCGTCGCGGCGCGGCTGACCATCGCGAAGCCGGACCTGCTCGACGGAGCCACGCCGTGCGTGACGCTGCGTTCGACGCGCCCGCAGCGGTGACGCGAGCCGCGATCGGGATCGGCGGGAACACCGGCGACGTCGAGCGCGCCGTCGTCCTCGCCCTGCACCGCCTCGGTCGCCTCGGGAGACTCGCCGCGGTCTCACCGCTCTATCGCTCGAAGGCCTGGGGCGTCACCGAGCAGCCCGACTTCCTCAACGCCGTCGCCCTGCTCGACACGCGGCTCTCCGCTCGCGACTTGCTTCGAGAACTCAAAGGGATCGAACGCGATCTCGGCCGCGTACCGACGTTCCGCTGGGGACCGCGTGCGATCGATCTCGATATCCTTACCTTCGGAGGCCGGACGATTCGCGAGCCCGGCCTCGAGATTCCGCACCCGCGCATGCGCGAACGCGCCTTCGTGCTGCTGCCGCTGGCCGACGTCGACCCGGCATTCGAAGCCGTGGCGGCGGCGCTCGACGCCGCAGCGCGGGACGGCGTCCAGCGGATACGGCCGCCGGCGGCTCGAAACGAGTTGACCGTGGATTGGGACCAAACACTGGATCGCGTTCGCTCGGCCGCCGAGTTCTGCGCGAGCTCCGGACTTTCTCGCTTTCGGATCGACGAAGCGGACCTCGAGATCGAGGTCAAGCGCACGGTTCGCGTGCAGCCGGCGCCCGTCGCGGCCCCCGCTGCGGGTCAGACGTCGTCCAATAGCGCCGCGGCGGCATCCAACGGCGCCCCGCACGAGGCGCCACCGGCAAAAGTGCTCAAGGCGGAATTCGTCGGCATCCTGCGCTTGGCTCGGCCGGCCGTCATCGAAGGCACCGAACTCTCGCAAGATCGCGAAGTCGCCTACGTCGAGTCGCTCGGAATCCGCAATCCGATTCGCAGCGGCGGTCCGGGCCGCGTCGCTGCGATCTTCGTCGCCGACGGCCAGGCCGTCGAGTACGGCCAACCACTCTTTGCCATCGAGCCGAAATCGGCGTAAGCGATGTTCAAGAAGATCCTCATCGCCAACCGCGGCGAGATCGCCGTCCGCGTCAATCGCGCCGCGCACGAACTCGGCATCGCGACCGTCGCGATCTTCTCCGAGGCCGATCGCGCGTCGTCGCACGTCCGTAACGCGGACGAAGCGTACTGCGTCGGTCCGGGGCCGGTCGCGCGTTCGTATCTCAACATTCCGAACATCATTTCGGCGGCGCTCATCTCGGGCGCGGACGCCGTGCATCCGGGCTACGGGTTTCTCGCCGAGAACGCCCGGTTCGCGGAGATCTGCGCCGACCACGGCCTGACGTTTATCGGGCCCAAGCCGGAGACGATCGCGAAGATGGGCGACAAGGCCACCGCCAAGTCCATCATGCAGGCGGCGAAAGTGCCGACCACGCCGGGCACGGACATCCTCGCGAACGTCGCGGACGCGCTGACCGCCGCAAAGTCCATCGGCTATCCCGTCATGCTCAAAGCGACGGCCGGCGGCGGCGGCAAAGGGATGCGCGAGGTCCGCACGCCCGAAGACCTCGAACACGCCTTCGCGACCGCGCAAGCCGAAGCCGAGGCCAATTTCAAAGACGGCCGGCTGTACATGGAAAAGCTCATCGAGCGGCCGCGGCATCTCGAAGTGCAGATCCTGGGCGATTCGTTCGGCAACGTCGTACACGTCGGCGAACGCGACTGCTCGGTCCAAAAGCCCTCGCATCAGAAGCTGATCGAGGAGGCGCCGGGCCCGCACATCTCGTCCCGGGTGCGCTCGAAGCTGCACGACGTCGCGGTCTCGGCAGCCAAGGCCGTCAAGTATTCGGGAGCCGGGACACTGGAGTTTTTGCTCAGCGGCGACGACGTATTCTTCATGGAGATGAACACGCGCATCCAGGTGGAGCATCCGGTTACGGAGATGCTCTACGGGGTCGATCTCGTGCGCGAACAGATCCGCGTGGCCGCGGGCGAGAAACTCTCGCTCGAGCAGAAGAACCTGCGTCCGTCCGGCCACGTCATCGAATGCCGCATCAATGCGGAAGACTGGACGCAAAACTTCGCTCCGGCGGCCGGCACGCTCACGGAAGTGGCCTTTCCCGGCGGCTTCGGCGTCCGCGTGGATACGCACGTGTACGGCGGCCTCATGATCCCGCCGTTCTACGATTCGATGCTCGCGAAGATCATCGTCTCGGGCACCAGCCGCGACGAGGCGCTGGACCGGATGAGCGCGGCGCTGCGCGATACGCGCATCGCGTACATACTGCTCGACACCGTAATCCTTGATGTA
>CAZZUZ010000141.1:0-7255 GCA_964657315.1 Vulcanimicrobiota bacterium | reverse complement strand
GCTCCGCTTTGATCTTCGGCACGTGCGCGTTGCCGATTGCCGTCGCCGCAGACGTCGCGAGCGACGTGCCCGCGTTCTTGGTTCAGTCTCGCAGTATCGACGGCGTCGTAACCTATCGCTTTACCATCGACGTGGAACGCGCAGCCGTTACCCCGACGCCACCGCAAGCCGCCGCTACGCCGATCGCGCCGCAGACGATCCGGTTCGCACCGCTCTCGACGTTCGATCTCGAGCATACGCGCATGACGCTGCTCGATGCGAACGGTGCGGCAACGAGCGAAACGATCGTCGCCGAGGCCGATCCCGACGGCACGCTGCGTCCGAAACTCAAAGCCGGCAGCCATTGGGCGCTGCCTGTGGCGATGTACGATCGCCTCGTCACGCTCGCCGTCGCGGCCTCGGCGCCGCGATATCCCGGCAAACCCGTAACGGCCGGCATCGCGCCGCTCGCCGGTCTCGAAGACGTCCAGGGCACGATCGTAACGACCGCCGGGTCGCAGTCGCACCTCACCTTCGACGCAACGGGAAGCGTTACGCCGCTGCGCGATCTCGTCGGCGATCCCGAGGGCGCGCGCGATAACGGCCGCGGTCCGGGTGGCGGACGCGGACGGCGTGGGCCGGATAGTCAGAATCAATCACGCAAGGCCGACGCCGTCCTCCACGTCGAGGCGGCATTCCGCGACCGGTCGTTGCAACACGCGGAAGGTACGGAAACGCTCGCGTATGGTGCCGCCGGAGCTGCGAGCAAACTCACGTGGCGCGTCGAGCGGGTTCCCTAACGAAACGCTACGAGCGTCGCGCGAGGATCACGCTGTGGCCGCCGTGATGGCCGAGAAAGTCCAGTGCTTCAGTAATCCAAGTGTCGAGGCCGCCCGACGTGTGACCCGCGACTTCGCGTACGACGTGCTCGCGATTTTTGAGCCACTGCAACTCACCGCGCGTCGTCGCAGGCCAGATCGCTTCTTCGCACTCTTCGCAGTGATAACCGTAACGCATCGCGATAGCCGTTCGTGAGAAAAAGAAAAGGGCCCCGGCAATCGCCGGAGCCCTCTCCCGTCTTCGGTAACGCTTAGATCTTGAGCTTCGCGTCGATGAAGAACTGGAACGGCAGCTTCTGCGAGTTGCCGTCGGTGTTGAACACGCCGTACGAACGCTCGTAAGGCGACGCCACGACGGGCGAGATGGGAGTCGGGTTCGAGCTGCTGAGCGGGTTGTACGAGTTTCCAACATATTGGAACGCGTCGCCCGCGTCGACGAGACCGTACGAGCAAACGTTGCTGCCGCCCGTGGTCCACGGCTCTTTGCTTCCGCCGAAGCAGTTGTTGATGATGTTGGCAAAATTCGCCGTGAACGTCAGATTCTTGGACGCCTGGTACGAAATCTGGAGGTTCGCGGTGATGTTGCTCGGGTTCACGAAGTCGCCGATGCCATCGAAGCGACCGGTCTGCGGGTTCGGGATCGCGTTGAGGTTGGCGTTACAGAGCGTCGCGTCGTACGAAGCTCCGCCGTATGCGCCGTACGGATAGCGCGGGTCGCCCGCGGTCGATCCGAGTGCGCCGCAACCCGAAGCCGGATCGATACCCGGCGACGTCTCGGGAACGCCGTAGCGTTGACCGGCCGTGAAGCCGAACGACGGCGTGAACGAGATAGGGCCCTTCTTGTAATTCAGGATGAGCTGAGTCACGTAAGGCACGAGATAGCTATTTGCCGACGCGCCGATCGGGCCCGTGATGAGCGAGAACGGAGCGTAGTTGCCGTTGGGATCGACCTGGCTCTGAACCGGGGCGTTCCAATACGGGTTGGCGATCGAACCGGCCGCGCAATTCGGGTCCGGCGTACCGGTCGTCGTGTAGCACGGGGTCGCGGTGAGACCGTTCGACGTCGTTCCGCAATTCGACGCCTTGGCTTTGCCCGTTGCGCAAGCCGAGGTGTACGCATTGTAGTTCTTGATGTCGTTGTTGATACCGGTGAAGACGTTTGCGCCGTTGGCGAACGCGTTGTAGTTCGCGTACGCGTTGGTGTACGTGAACGAGAGCTGACCGGCAAATCCGTCGCGCGAGAAGTCGCCCTTGTTGAGCTGGAACTCGATGCCGCGCGAGGTGAGGCGGTCGGCGTTGAGGCCCGAGACGAAGCCCGAAGCCTGATCCAGGAAGAAGTTCTGGATCTGGTCCTGCGTTACGCGATAGAACGGCGTCAGCTTGAACGACACGTCCGAGCCTTTGAAGTGGTGCTCGAGCGAGAAGTCGAAGTTGTTCGAGGCTTCCGGACGCACTTCGTGGCCCGGCGTGTTGAAGCCGTATTTGTAGAACGCGGTGCCGAGCTGCGCCGGCGCGTTCTGCTGCAGGTAGTTGTACTGTTCGTACGCCGTGTTCGGCGCCTGAACGTAGCGGCCGTAGCTCGCGCGGAGAACCGTGTCGGCGCTCAGCGAGTACGTCAGTCCGGCACGCGGCTGGAACTCGGGATACGTGAAGATCTGCGACGGCGTGTTGACGAGGTTCGTGCCCTGGCCGAGGCCGGCCGCGGCGCAAGCCTGGTTGACCTGAGCGTGCGTTCCGGCGGCACCGTTGACGGTGACCGGAGCGGCGAGGGTGGAAACCGTGCCCGCCGCATCGACGCAATGGTTGATGTTGAAGGCGTTGTAGAACAGCGCACGCGCGGCGGTGCCGGTCGTGTCGCTGCCATCGTACTGAAAGTCGTCGAAACGAAGTCCGGCGTTGATGACGAGTTTGTCCGTGGGCTTGAACGTATCGGTCAGCGACGATCCGATGAAGTTCGGCTTGACGGTGTTGAACGTGCCGTACTGGCCGTTCTCGACCGCGTAGTATTCGCACGGCGCGCCGCCGCAGGTGACGCCGCTGACGCTGGCCGGATTACCGGCGGCAACGCCCGAGAGCGTGAGGTACGTTGCGCGGCCCGAACTGGCGGACGAATCGCAATTCGCAGCCGTGGCGACGCCGCCGGCGACCGCGTAGCAGATGCCGTTGGTCGGGTCCGCGCTGCTCACGACCGTTGCGAAACGGTTGCGCGAGCCGCTGGCCGACTGGAGTACCTGCGTGTTGTTGTCGCGGACGGTCGTGGCCGTCGTGTACGAACCCTGGAACTGCAGAAGATTCTGCGCGTTGATCTGGTCCGCGAACGTGCCGCTGAGGCCGCGCGTGTGGCTGAAGAGGTTGTAGTCGGCGCTGACCGCGTCGACGACGCCGCCCACGCCATAGGTGTTGTAGGTGAAGTCCTGACCGTTCTGCAGCCAGTCGGAATAGCCGGTGTAGCCATAGAGACGGAAATAGGCGTTCGAGCTGAAGTTCTTCTGGAACTGGACCTTCACGAGCGACTGATCGTTCTGATACGTGTCGCGGTTGTTCGGGTCGATCGCCGCGTCGAACGCGCGGCTGTTGCTCGTGTTCGGGAAGTAGTAAGGAACGATCTGCGAGGTCGGATTGGCTCCGAGCGCGGCGCCCGTTTTACCCGTATACGAGTATGCGTCGAACTCGGTCGGTTCGCCCGCGCCGACCGATGCGTAGTTGGCATCGCCGACGTCGTTGGGCGAGCTGAAGAAGTACGAGCGGATGAAGTTGTTGACGTAGAGGACCTGGATGTCGTCCTTCGTGCCGTTCTTGTGGGGCAGGCCGAAGTGCAGGTTGACGACCGAGTCGCGATCGACGAGGTTCGAAAGCGAACCGAGGTCGATCGGAACCGTCGTGATGCCGCCGAGAGCGACCGCGCCCGCGCCGTTCTGAAGCGAAAGCGGGGCGATGCCCGTATTCGCATTGAGACCTAGGATCTGGCCGTACGGCGTGAATGCCTGGCCGTTGCCCTGGTCGACGTAACGGAAATCCTGATTGTAGCCGCCGAAGCCCGCGTAATACGAGAAGTTGCGGTTCGGGGTCGCGCCGCCGATTTCGAAGCTCAGCTTGTGATAGTACGACGGGGAGCCGAGGCCGAAGTCGATGTTCGAAAAGCCGGGATACGTGCCCGAGCGGATGACCTGATTGATGAAGCCCGAGAGACCCTGGCCTTCGGCGTTCGCAGGAGCGGCGCCGGTGTAGACCTGGAGTTCTTGCTGGCCGAGCGACGACGCCGTACCCGAGGGGTAGTTGTCGAAGGAGCGGTTGACGGGGATACCGTCGACTTCGTAACCGACCTGGTCGTAGTCTCCGCCGCGGATCGAGATCGTCTGGAAGTACCCAGCCTGATTGCTCGGCACGTAGGCGCCCGGGACCGTCGCGATCGCGGAGTAGGCGTTGTTGAGGCCGCCGCCGCCGCCGACGCCGGCGAATTTTTCCTGCTGGGCTGCGTTGACCGAGTAGACGTCGGCCGTGGTGCCCGCCTTCACGAGATCGGTGTTCGAACGCGAGAGAACGCGGACGATTTCACGGATCGGAGGGTGAAGGCTCAGTGCCAGCGACTGGCTCGCGTCGGCGAAAATATTGACGCCCGACTGCGAGATGGGATCGTACCCTTGCTTCTCGGCCGAAACGGTATACGTATCCGGTGCGAGCGAAGCAAAAGTGAAGTGGCCGCCATTATCCGTTGTGGTCGAAACGGTCTGCGAAGGGCTGGTTGCCGTGACCTTCGCTTGTGCGAGGGCCGCGCCGGTCTTCGAGTCCGTGATTGTTCCCGTGAGCGACCCGGTCGTGCCCGCCAGAACGCTTGATGTTCCCTGGAGGAGCAGTGAGACCAGAACGATTACGGCGACCAGCGGATGCATGAAACGACGTTTCAGCATAAGCTGTCTCCTTATTGGAAGTGATAAACGAAGGGCGGCAACGCAAAAAAATGCGATGACCTACCCACCGACCTTGGAGCGCTTCCCAGGGCGCTCCAAGTTATCCTTGTCTTAAAGCCCGGCTTCCCTAGGCGCCGTTTGTGCTTTTGGAGGACCGACATCGGCACAAAAACGCCGCGCCCGATTTCTCGAGCGCGGCTTCGATCCAGGCTGTTTCCAGTCGAAGCCCAGCTTCGGACAGGCTTCAAGCCCTCTTGAGCCTGCCTCTGACGAGGTCCGGTATTTCGGACGGACGGTCCGCAACCGGCACGCCGGCCGCCTTGAACGCCGCGAGTTTGCTCTCGGGGGTTCCGAAATTGCCGGAGATGATCGCGCCCGCATGGCCGAGACGCTTGCCCTTGGGCGCCGAACGGCCGCCGATGAACGCGACGCACGGCTTGTCCGGCATGTGCTCCTTGATGAAGGCGGCGGCGTCTTCTTCATCCGAACCGCCGATCTCGCCGCAGACGACGACGGCGTCGGTCTCGGGATCGTTCGCGAAGCCGCGCAGGCAGTCGACGAACGTGGTGCCGATGATCGGGTCGCCGCCGATGCCGACGCAGGTCGACTGACCGAGGCCCGCCTTGGTGAGCATGTCGACGATCTCGTACGTCAACGTGCCCGAGCGCGAGATCATGCCGATGCGGCCTTCTTTGAAGATATGGCCCGGCATGATGCCGACGAGCGCTTTGCCCGGCGACACGAGTCCGGGACAATTCGGCCCGAGGATGCGCATGCTCGACGTCGTTGCCGTCACCTTGATCATGTCGTGGGCCGGGATGCCCTCCGTGATGCAGACCGCGAAGCCGATGCCGCCATCGTACGCTTCGTAGAGCGCGTCGGCGGCGAACGGCGGCGGGACGAAGATGATCGTGTGGGTCGCGCCCGTGGCGTCGACGGCGTCCGCGACGGTGTTGAACACGGGTAGCGTGCCGTTGCCGTCGGCGGACTTCGGAACGGTCGTGCCGCCCTTGCCGGGCGTCACGCCGCCGACGATGTTGGTGCCGTACGCGACCATGCGCTGTGTGTGGAAGAGGCCTTCGCGACCCGTGATGCCCTGGACGATGACTTTCGAGTTCTTATCGAGATAGATCGACACGGTACGCTGCTCTAACCCTTCGCCAGTTCGACGGCGCGCTTCGCGCCCTCGTCCATCGTTTCGACCGGGTTCATTCCGGCCGCCGCGAGGATCTCGCGGCCTTCTTTTTCGTTCGTGCCCGTCAAGCGCACGACCAGCGGAACCTTACGGACGTCGTCGCCTTTGAGCGCTTCCACGATGCCGAGGGCGACTTGATCCCCGCGCGTGATCCCGCCGAAAATGTTGATGAACATCGCCTTGACCTTCGGGTCGCTCGTGACGAGGTTATAGCTCTTCTTGACGAGTTCGGCTTGCGCGCCGCCGCCGATGTCCAAGAAGTTGGCCGCCGCGCCGCCGGCATTGCGGATGGCGTCCATCGTCCCCATGCCCAGGCCCGCACCGTTGGCGATGACGCCGATGTCGCCGTCGAGCTTGGCGTAGTTCGACATGCCGAGCCCGATGGCGACCGCCGCGACCTGATCTTCATCGGCGGGGCCGTCGTTGCGCCAGTCGGCGAGCCACGGATGCTTGTAGAGACCGTTGTCGTCGAGTTCGACTTTCGCGTCGCTCGCGATCACGTCTCCCGACTTCGTGAGCACGAGCGGGTTGATTTCGACGAGGTTCGCGCCGTAGGTCATGAAGACGTCGTAGAGGCCGGCGAGCACTTTCGGAAACGCTTTGTGATAGCCGGCGGGAAGCTCGGCTGCGAACGCGAGCCGGCGCGCTTCGAAGGGCTGGAAACCGATCGCGGGATCGACCCAGAACTTGCAGATGGCGTCGGGATGCTTCTCGGCGACTTCCTCGACGTCCATGCCGCCCTGCGAACTCACGATGATGACGGGCTTCTTGGTCGCACGATCGATCGTGATCGAAGCGTAGGCCTCGCTCGCGATGTCGACCTTCTCTTCGATCAGCAGCGAGTTGACCGCTTCGCCGTCGGGATTCTGCTCGTTCTTGAGGACTTTTCCGAAGAGCTCGTTTGCGAGCGTCTCGGTCGTCGCGGCGTCGTCCGCGAATTTGATGCCGCCCGCTTTTCCGCGGCCGCCCATCATGACCTGACTCTTGAGCACCCACGAACCGGGGTTCTTCTCGACGAATTCCTTGGCTTCGGCGACGCTCTTGGCGTGCACGCCCTTGGGCGTCGGAATGCCGGATTTGCGGAACAGGTCTTTGCCTTGATATTCCATGAGTTTCACGGACGAATGCTCTCCTCGCGATGCGACCCGAACAGGTTGCCCGCGAACATCCCAAACCCTCGGAAGGTTCGCGCTATACTATGAAGATGCAAGCGAAGCGCCGTATCGTAGCCGGCGTCCACGGACGCGTCGTCGGAGTCGGGTTTCGAGATTACGTCGTCGGGCTCGCGCGCGAGTTCCGCGTTTGCGGAACCGTCGAGAACGCGCCTTCCAACG
>CAZZUZ010000140.1:0-7267 GCA_964657315.1 Vulcanimicrobiota bacterium | reverse complement strand
GACCGCGTACCGTGATGCTGCCGGCTTCGAGTCGCAGGTCGCGGTCGCCGGCGATGAGTTCGCCGTCGACGACGAGCTTACCCAGCCGCTGCGGATCGACGTCGAGCACGACGCGCTGCCCGCGTGCGATCGTCACGTCGTCGCCCGCGTGCGGGACGCGGCCGCCCCACGTCGCCGCGTCGGACCAGCGCTGGGCCGGCGCCGGAACGAACGTCACGACGAGCCAGAGTAGGAGCGCGATCCAGCCGAGCAACGCCGTGCACGTCCAGAGAATCGCGACGCGTCGATTGAGTCGCACACGCCGCTAACGAACCTGCGCCGTGCGGCGTGACCGGGGTCAGGAAGACAAGAGTTTGTCGAGCGTGATCGGGAGACTGCGGACGCGAGTGCCGGTGGCGTTGAAGACGGCGTTGGCGACGGCCGCGCCGACGCCCGTGATGCCGATTTCGCCGATGCCGTGCGCACCCATCGGTGCGTGCGGATCCGCAGTTCCCGTCCACATCACGTCTATTTCCGGCACGTCGAGATGTACGGGCACGTGATACTCGGCGAGGCTCGGATTCACGATGCGTCCGCTGCGTTCGTCGAATTGCGTTTCTTCCATCAGGGCCAAACCCAGCCCCATGATGATGCCGCCGCGGAATTGGCTCGCCGCGGTCTTCGCGTTCATGATGCGGCCGCAATCGAACGAACCGAGGAATCGCGACACGCGCGGTTCGCCCGTGACCGCGTTGACGCGAACTTCGCAGAACTGCGCGCCGTACGAATGCATCGACCACGTTTCGAGCTCGCTTGGATCGGGAGCTTTGCCCACGACCGCGATCTCTTCGCGATGCGCGGCTCCCAGGAGCGACGCATACGTCTCGAATCGTTCGGGCTCGTCGATTTTGTAGAGACCGCCGTTACGGCAGGCGACATCCTCGGGGTCGACGCCCGCGAGCTTCGATTGCGGACCGGCGGCGACGAGCAGTTCGCGCACGAGCGCGCGCTGCGCGGCGATGATGGACGCGCCGATCGAGGCGGTCTGCTGCGAACCGCCCGCGAGGACGACGCCGGGAAACGTAGAGTCGGCGTATTCGAATTGCACGTCGTCCATGCTCACACCCAGACGCTCCGCGACGATTTGCGTGTGGATCGTCGCCGTGCCCATGCCCATCTCGTGCGCCGCGATCTTCACGCGAACGCGACCGGTTTTCGTTAGGACGAGTTCCGCCGCGCCACCGGCCATGCGCTGATAGGGATAGGTCGCGGTCGCGCAGCCGATGCCGACGAGCCACTCGCCCTCGCGGCGCGCGCCGGGTTTCGCATTACGTCCGCTCCAGCCGAAACGGTCGGCGCCGGCGCGGTACGCTTCGACGAGGTTGCGCGAAGAAAACGGTTTGCCGGACATCGGGTCGGACTCGGGTTCGTTGCGCAAGCGCAGTTCGATCGGGTCCATGCCCATCGCGTGGGCGAGTTCGTCGACGGCGCACTCGAGACCGAACGTACCGACCGATTCACCCGGCGCACGCATGAACGTATTGGCGAGCATGTCCATCGTCGCCGTGCGCACTTCGAGATCGAAGCTGCGCGCGGCGTAGACGATCTGCGCGGGCGTGATGAACGCCTCGGGCAGCGAGTTGTGTTCCGTCAGTGCGCTGTAGCCGGTGTGCACGAGCGCGTCGAAGCTGCCGTCGTTTTGCGCGCCGATCGCGACGCGCTGTTCGGTCGCCGTTCGGCCGCCGACGACGCGGTACACGCCCTCGCGCGAGAGCGCCACGCGCACGGGCCGGCCCGCCACTCTAGAGGCGGCGGCCGCGAGGATTTGATGCTGCCAGAGCGTCTTGCCGCCGAAGCCGCCGCCGACGAACGGCGCGATGACGTGGACGTGATCTTCGGGAATGCCGAAGATCGTCGCGAGCGACCACGCGACGTGGACGACGCCCTGCACGCAATCGTGCACGATGAGGTGGTCGCCGTTCCACGCGAGCGTTGCGGCGTGCGGTTCGATCGCGTTGTGATTGTGGCGCGGCGTCCGGTAGACGTTGTCGACCTTGTGGGGGGCCGCCGCGAGCATCGCTTCGGCATCGCCGGTTTCGACCTTGAGTTCTTCCCCGGCGAACGATCCGACTCGCGTTCCGTTCGCTTTGGCTCGCTCGAACGACGTGGTCGCCTCTTCTTCGGAATAGTCGATCTCGATCAGCGTCTTCGCGTGATCGGCTTGTTCTTGCGTCTGCGCGAGGACCACCGCGACCGGCTGACCGTTCCAATGCACGCGCGCGTCCTGCATGATCGGCAAGTCGTCGCCGCCCGCCGCTTTCGCGTCGCTCATGAAGAGCGGCGACGGCTTCATGGGTGGCGAGTTCTTGTAGGTCATCACGAGCACGACGCCCGGCGCGGCCTCGGCGGCTTCCGTATCGATCGAAGCGATCTTGCCTTTGGCGATCGTGCTGTATTTGAGCGCGGCGAAAACCATTCCGTCGAGTGCGATTTCGGCCGCAAAGCGGGCGTCGCCGCGCACTTTGAGCGAGCCGTCGACGCGCGAGATCGGTTTGCCGACGAGCCCGCCTTTGCGGTCGATCAGTTCGTCGGGCAGGCCGCCCGGTCCCCAGGAATCGGGCTTCGGCGGAGCTTGCGTCGTCATGCGTGTTCTCCCGTCAATTCCGCGAGTACGGCCGAAACCGTGCGTTTGGTGAGTTCGATTTTGAACGCGTTGTCGCGAAGCGGGCGCGCTTGCGCGAGTTCGGATTCGGCAGCGGCGCGAAAGTTTTCGTCGCCCGGTTTTTTGCCGATCAGCGCGGACTCGGCGGCGTGAGCGCGCCACGGTTTCGCCCCGACGCCGCCGAGTGCGAGACGAATGCCGCTTATGGCGCCGTCGCGGACGTCGATCGCCGCCGCGACCGAAACGAGTGCGAAGGCGTAGCTGGAGCGATCGCGCACTTTTCGGTACGTCGAGTTCGCGCCGAACGCGAGTTTCGGAATCTCGATCGCGGTGATGAGTTCGCCGGGTTCGAGCATCGTCTCGAGATCGGGACGATTTTCGGGAAGGCGGTACAGGTCTTCGAGGCGCAACGTGCGCGCGCGCAGCGCGCTCTTGAGGTGCACGACGGCGTCGAGCGCGACGAGCGCGACGCACATGTCGGACGGATGGGCGGCGACGCAGGACGTCGACGTGCCGAGGATCGCGTGGATGCGATTGAAGCCGTCGATGGCGTCGCAGCCTTGGCCGGGCGTGCGTTTGTTGCAGCGCGAGCCGTCGTCGTCGTAAAAATACGTGCAGCGCGTACGCTGTAAGACGTTCCCGCCCACCGTCGCCATGTTGCGGATCTGGCCCGAAGCGCCGCCGAGAATCGCGCGAGCGAGCATCGGGAAATCTTTGCGAACGGCCGGGTGTTCGGCGAGTGCGGTGTTGCGTGTCGCGGCGCCGACGAGCAGCGAACCGTCAGCGCGTTCTTCGATGCTGCTCGAGAGGGCGGTCACGTCGACGAGAGCGGACGGGCATTCGAGCGTCTCGCGCAAGAGGTCGACGAGGTTCGTGCCGCCGCCGAGGTATTTGCTGTCGGCGACGGAGCCGAGCGAAACCGCTTCGGATTCGTCGCGAGCGCGTGCGTAGGTAAAAGGTGTCATCGCGCGTCCTCCGCGTACGCGGCGATCGCATCGACGATGCCGTTTTGCGCGCCGCAGCGGCAGAGATTGCCGCTCATGCGCTCCTGCAGTTCCCGCCGCGTCAACGAAATCGTCTCGGTGCCGAGGTCGTCCGTGACGTTGCTGGGAACGCCGCGCCGGATCTCTTCGAGCATGCCCACGGCGGAGCAAATCTGGCCCGGCGTGCAGTAGCCGCATTGGAAGCCGTCGTGTTCGATGAATGCGGCCTGCAGCGGATGCAGTTCGCCCGCCGTGCCGAGGCCCTCGATCGTCGTGATCGACCGGCCGGCATATTGCGCGGCGAGCGCGAGACACGAAAGGATGCGCGTGCCGTCGACGAGCACCGTGCATGCGCCGCAGGCGCCTTGGTTGCAGCCTTTCTTCGTGCCGCCCAGGTCGAGGTGATCGCGTACGAGATCGAGGACCGACGTTCGAAAGTCGATCTCCCGTGCGTACGGCGTGCCGTTGATGGTGAACGTCAGGACGGCCGAGTCTTGACGCGGTTGTGCGCTCGTGTCGGGCATGCTTCCGCGCTTTCCCCGGATGCGCCGCAGCGAATCTCGCGGACCCGCTGCGACCGAGCGCTTAGATCGCGTGCATGCGCCGCGGCGTTTGCCGCTGACGCGTACCGGCCGGCGGCGTCTCCACGCCGAGGGCACCGTAGAGAGCGTTTCGTTCGCGCGTGAGGTCCGCCGAACGGACGCGGCGCGAGGCGGACGGGACGTCCAGCGTCGCGATCGTCTGCGCGGGCGCTCCCGTCAACACGACGATGCGGTCGGCGAGGAAGAGCGCCTCGTCGACATCGTGCGTCACGAGAATCGCGGTACTCTCCGTCTCGCGCACGATTCGCGCGATCGCGGCCTGCAGGTCGAGCCGCGAGAGCGCGTCGAGTGCCGAGAGCGGCTCGTCGAGCAGTAGCAGCTTCGGCGAACGCACGAGGCTGCGCGCGAGGGACGCGCGTTGCGCCATGCCGCCCGAAAGCGCTTTGGGCAGCAGATGGGCCGCGTGCGCGAGACCGACGAGTTCGATGACGTCCTTGACGCGCGCGCGCTCGACCTCGCTGCGCGCCGCGAACGCGACGTTCTTCTCGACCGTGAGCCACGGCATCAGCCGCGGCTCCTGAAAGACCAGTCCGATTTCGCCGTCGCTCTCGATGCTGCCGCTGCAGTGCGCGACGAGGCGCCCGATCGCACGCAGCAGCGTGCTCTTGCCGCAGCCGCTCGGGCCGAGCACCGCGAGCGTCTCGCCGCGGGCCACGTCGAGTTCGAAATCCTCGAATACGATGCGCTCGTCGAAGCGGACGGAGAGATTGCGAACGGTGACCGCGGCCTTCATCGTGCGACGACCCCGTCGGTCCAATGCAGCGCTCGCGTTTCGATCGCGCGCATCACGCTCTCCGAGAGCTTGCCGCAAATCGCGAGTAGGAGGATCGCGGTGAGGACTTCGTCCGTGCGCGAGATCTGTTGACCCTCCGTGAGCAGGTAGCCGAGACCGCGCGTCGCGCCGAGCAATTCGGCCGCTACAAGAAATAACCAGGCTTGCGTGAGCCCGATCCGCGCGCCGACGAGTAGCGACGGCGAAGCCGCAGGCAGCACGACGCGGCGTGCGAGCGCGAAGCCGCGGATGCCGAAGATCTCGGCGACTTCGACGAGCTTGCGATCGACGCCGCGGATGCCCGCGACGAGGTTGACGTAGATCGGAAAGAACGCGCCGATCGCGATGAGCGCGATCTTCGCCGTCTCGCCGATGCCGAGCCAGAGCAGCAGCAGCGGTACCCACGCGAGCGACGGGATCGCGCGCACCGCTTGCAGCGTCGGATCGACGACGCGCTCGATGCGCGGCGAGAGCCCGACCGCGGATCCGATTGCGACGGCCAGCACCGACGCGATCGTAAAGCCGAACGCAACCCGCTCGACCGAAACGAGCAGATTCGTCCAGAGGTCGCCCGCGCGTGCCAGGCCGACGAGTTCGCGCACCACGTCTGCGGGCGATGCGAGCTGGTACATTTTCACCCCGCCGTACGCGGTGGCGAACCACCACGCGGCGAGCAGCGCGAGCGGCAGCGCGAGACCGAGCGCGGCGCCGCTTCGGCCGTAACCTTTAGGCACGGAGCGCCGCACGCGACGGCGCGGGATCCGCGAGCGACGCGAGCGCGCCGTCGAGATCGGTGCCCGGTGCGGCGAGCGCGTTGTCGCGAACGATCGGAACGACGCCCGCGAGCGCCGCATGATATGCGGCGCCGGGCGTCGGGTCGGGATACTTCGTGCGCAGCTTGAGCTGCCGGTCCGCAACGCGCAGTTCGAGGCCCGATGCGCCGGCGAGGATCTTCGCGGTCGCATCGGCGTCGCGTGCCGCGAAAGCGTGCGCCCGCGCGTAGGCCTTGAGCACCGCTGCGACCGTGTCGGGATGGTCCTTGAGGAAGTCTTCGCGCAGGTTGAGGGCGCCGTACGTGTTGTATGCGACGTTGCGATAGAGTAGCCGCGAGCCCGCGTCGAGTTCGGAAGCCGCCATGTGCGGATCGAGGCCGGCCCAGGCATCGACGTCCCCGCGTTCGAGCGCCGTGCGGCCGTCGGGATGCTGGACGTTGAGGATCTCCACGTCGCTCTGTTCGAGCTTCGCGTCGTGCAGCGCGCGCAGCAGAAAAAAGTACGGGTCCGTACCGTTGGTCGCCGCGATCTTCTTGCCGCGCAGGTCCGCGACGCGCTCGAGCGTCGAATTCTTGCCGACGACGAGCGCCGTCCATTCGGGCTGCGAGAAGAGGAACACGGTGCGGATCGGCGTGCCGTTCGCACGCGCGAGCAGGGCCGCGCTGCCGGCGGTCGAGCCGAACTGAACGGCGTTTGCCGCGAGGAATCCGTTGGCTTTGTTCGAGCCTTGCGAGAGCACCCATTCGACCTGCGTGCCCGACGGCTTGAGCGCTTCTTCGAGCCAGCCGTTCTGCTTGAGCACGAGGCTCGCCGGATTGTAATACGCGTAATCGATGCCGATCTTATCGGGTGCGGCGGCGCGTGCGGCGCACGGTAGCCGGAGCGCGGCTGCCGTCGCGAGGGTGCCGAAGAGAAACGTTCGGCGGTTCGGTGATTTCATGAGAGGTCGCCTCCGGTGTGAGATGTGGAAAGCGGGTGATAAAAAAACCGCCTCGCGTTTTGCGAAGCGGCCGACATTTCTCTGCGAAAGTTGACGCGACGAAAACGCTACCCGGGGGCCGGGCAACACATCTCGCAGCAACAGATCGTGCGCATTGGAAGAGGGATACCATGCTCGCGAGTGCGGTGTCAAGGCGTTTTCGCGGGACGCACTCAATAGCGCGAAGCTGTGGGCGAAGCAACGTACCGCGTCGTCATCGAATACGACGGCACGGATTTTTGCGGCTTTCAATATCAGCCGAAACTGCGAACGATCGCGAACGAACTCGAAAAGTCCGTATCGCGAATCTTCGCGATGCCCATCAAGGTCACGTGCGCGGGCCGCACCGATGCGGGCGTGCACGCCACGGGTCAGGTCATCTCGTTCGTCGCGCACGATCGCTTCCCGATCGAGAAGCTCGGGCTCGCCCTCAACAGCGCTTTTCCGCGCGATCTCACGGCGCGCGACGCGGCCCGCGTCGACGATTCGTTCTCCGCATGCTTCAGCGCGCTCGAAC
>CAZZUZ010000139.1:0-7268 GCA_964657315.1 Vulcanimicrobiota bacterium | reverse complement strand
CTTAGCGAGATATTGCTAGCGTTCGATCGCAACTTCCGCAAGCTCGCGAGCCCGCGCGTCGTCGCGCGCATGTGGGAGAAACGTGCGGCACTGGAAGGCACGCCGTATCGTCTCGATTTCGGCGACGGATCGGAGCCCATCGACGCGCTCGCCCGGCGCATCGGCGACGACGGCTCGCTCGTCGTCGACGACGGCACGCGGGAACGCGCGATCGCGATCGCCGAGGCCCGCGTTCGCCGCTAGTGGTTTTGGCGGACCCGCTTCTCGCAATTCTCGCAGAAGTGCGAGAGCTTGTTGTCGGTGTCGTAGATCGAGTTCGAGAAATACATCGCGCAACGTGCGTTGAAGCAGTGCTTGAGACCGAGCGTATGTCCGAGGTCGTGAACCGCCTCTTTGAGCGTCCGTTGGAACAGTAAGTTCGGGTCCCCGCGTTCGCCGTAGAAGTCGCTGCGCAGCCGGTGGAGCGAGACGACGGCGATGCGTTGTTCTTCGTTGCCCTCACCGAAGATGAATTGGTGTGAGGTCTTATAGAGATCGTAGTCCGTAATCGCGAGACGGATCGCGCCTTCGGGCGACGGCGTCGCGGTGACGCGTCCGACGAGCGTGCTCAGAAACATCTGCTTGCGAACGCTGTTGAGCGAGGTCCGCGGAATCGAGACCGGACTCTCGACTCGACACGTAAATAAAAAGCGCTCTTCGAGGCAGAGCGCCAGCCGCTCGAGCGAGGATGTCTCGATCGCATTGATCGGGACGATGCTGATCTGCCCCACGCTTGCGAATATTTGCTTCCGGCGTGTTCGGAACCTGTGCAGCGAATGCCGCGGCGCGGGACGAACGACGCTCGCATGATCCTCGGCATCGGAACCGATCTCGCGGAAGTCGATCGCTATCGCTTCGACCAGGACGCGCTCGCGCGCTTCGCGCGGAAAGTCTACACCGAAGAAGAGATGCGTTACGCGATGCGCAAGCGGCATTGGGCCGAGCGCCTCGCGGGCTTCTTCGCCGCCAAAGAATCCGCGCGCAAAGCGTTCGGGCACGCGATTCCGTGGCGCGCGGTCGGGGTAACGCACGAACGAAGCGGAAAACCCGGACTCGTCTTTCTCGGCGATTACGCAGGCTTGCCGGCGAGTCGCGGGGTGACGCGCATTCACCTCACGATCACTCACACGGCGTCGACGGCTTCGGCCGTCGTCATCTTAGAAAGCGACTGATGCGCGTACTCACGACCGATCAGATGCGCGCCGCCGATGCGGCAGCCGTCGCGCGCGAGGGCGATGTCGGTTTGATGCGCGCTGCGGGAGAAGCGCTCGCCGAAGCGATCGTCGCGATCGCGCCGCGTCCGCGCAAACTCGTCGCGTTCGCGGGGCCCGGCAATAACGGCGGGGATGCGTTCGCCGCATTCGCGGCCGGGACGCTGCCGTGCGAACGGATCGTCTATGCGATGCCCGCGGGCGTCCAGAGCGCCGGACGTTTGGATGCGGCGCGGCGCGCGCGTGCGGCGGGCACGATCGTGCGGCCGTTCCCGCTCACAAAAGACGACGCACTCGCGGCGATGGCCGGTGCCGACGTCGTGCTCGACGCGTTGCTCGGGACGGGAGCGCGGCCGCACATTCCGCACGAGATGGTGCCGGTACTCGAAGCGATCGCCGAAACGAACGCGCACGTCCTCGCGGTCGACATACCGACCGGGATCGACGCGACGACGGGAGCGGTCGCGGAGGGCGCGGTGCGCGCCGATTCGACCGTGACGCTCGGCGCACTCAAGCTCGGGCTCTTGCTCGAGCCCGCGCGCGGTAACGTCGGCGCGCTCGTTCTCGGCGATATCGGCCTCACCGCCGACGTCGAAGGCGCGAACGACGTCGACTATCGCGCGCTCGACGACGGCGAATTTCTCGATTTGCTGCCGGCGCGTGGTGAAGAGGCCGACAAGCGCAGCTCGGGCGCGCCGCTCGTCATCGCGGGATCCGAACGCTTTCCCGGCGCCGCGATTCTGTGCACGCGCGGCGCGGCGCGCGCGGGCGCCGGATATGTCACGGTGGCCACTCCGGTCGAAGCGGCGGCGACTCTCCGCGTGCATCTGATCGAGCAAGTCGTGATGACGTACGACGTGGACGAAACGAATGCGACGATCGACGCGCTGCTCGACCTCACGCGAAAGTCCGGCGCCGTCGCGATCGGTCCGGGCATCGGCCTCGGCGATACGATGGGCGAGATCGTGCGCGGGTTCCTCACGAAATGCACGCTGCCGTGCGTCATCGATGCGAGCGCGCTGTTCCATCTCTCCAAACACCTCGAGATCTTGCGCGGCAAGACGTGCGTGATCACGCCGCACGAGTCCGAGTTCGCTCGGATCAGCGGCGAAGGCACGATCGCGCCCGGCACGCGCATCGAACGCCTGCGTTCGTTCGTCGCCCGCACGGGCATCACGACGCTGCTCAAGGGGAACGCGACGCTCGTCGACGACGGAACGACGATGCACGTCAACGTTACGGGCACGAGCGCCCTCGCGACGGCGGGAACGGGCGACGTGCTCTCGGGCGTCATCGCGACGCTGCTCGCGCAGGGTCTGTCGCCCGTCGACGCGGCTCGGGCGGGCGCGTACTGGCACGGACTTGCCGGGCAGCGTGCGGCGCGCGAACGGCGCGTCGGAGTCGTCGCCGGCGACGTCGCCGAAGCGCTCGGCCCGGCGGTTCCCGAGCGTGCGGCGACGCCCGTGCGCTCGAGGCTCCGGCAGATCGTAAAGCCGCTTCGAACCCGTCCGTGACGCGTCGCGGTGCAACATCCTCGAGCGGCAGCGCATACGAGACCCTTGCAGAAGCCGCGCGGATCGTTTAGCCTCGCGCTCGCGTCGTGCGCGGTCGCCGCTTGCTTTATCGCGCTCGCGTTCGCGATGAAGCGCTCCGCCCCGGCGGACGTCCCGTTCGATACCGGCTGGACGCACGAAGAGAACTCTGCGTACGGCCGTTCGTACTTTTCGGCAACGACCTTCGTCGATTGCGCGAACACGCGCGTCGGATACCGCCAGAGCGCGGATATCTTTTCCGGCGGCTACACCCACGATGCGAGCGGCAAGCAGATCTCGTACGCCGACATGGGTATCCTGCTCGAGAACAACGACCTCGCGCCGGGCGAAATCGCCGCGCCGAACAAGGTCCAGCTCTACGGCCAAGGGTCGACGAACGGCGGCACGCAGCTGCTCCGCTACACCAACGCCGGGAACGCACCGCAGCGTTTCTTCAACGTCGAGTGCGACACGCCGTTGCGCATCACGTTCTGGGTCGCGGACGAACGGCGGATCTTCGTCCGCTACGACGGGACGTTCGCGTCGAAGTTCAGCGCTAAACGATCCACCGGATCGCTGACCGCGTCGATCGACGGCTTCGTTCCGCAAGACGGCTGGACGACGCGATGCGAGCGGTGTCAGGTACGCCGGGTGACGACCATGGCCGTATCGAGTGGCGGCCCGACGCGGCCCGGCGCGTATTTCGCAATGCGCGACGTCGACGGCTCCCGCGAGCCCGTAGGCGTTTGGCGCGATAGCGTCGCCGGAACGTACGTTTCGGGACCGCCGGCCGAAGCCGCATCGTATGCCATCGCGCCGTTCACCTCGATCGCCCGCGACGTCAACGACCAGCCGCTCGACGCGCAGCGGGCTCCCGCCGGACGACCGATATTTGTCATCCGGCATCAAGGCGAGCCCGACGAAACGTTCGGCCTCGATCAGCGCTAGGCGTCGATGCCGGCAACGAGCAGATCGCGCAGCCCCGCCTCGTCGACGATCGTGAGTTCGAGGTCGCGCGCCTTCTCGAGCTTCGAGCCGGCGTCTTCACCGGCAACCACGTAGCTCGTCTTCTTGCTCACCGATTTCGAAACTTTGCCGCCCGCATCTTCGATGAGGGCGCTCGCTTCTTCGCGCGTGAGCGTCGGCAGCGTTCCCGTGAGCACGAGCGTCTTGCCGGCGAGCGGACCCACCGGAGTCTTCGGACGTAGCGGCGCGGTGAGATCGAGCCCGCGCTCGCGTAAGCGTTCGACCACCGCAAGATTTTGCGGCTGTGCGAAAAAGAACGCGACGCTCTCGGCGATCTGTGGGCCCACGCCTTCGGTCGCTTCCAACTCTTCGCGCGTCGCTTTGACGAGCGCGTCGATCGAACCGAAATCGCCCGCGAGCAAGACCGCATTCGATCCGCCGACGAATCGAATGCCCAGCGCTGCGAGCACGCGTGCGAGGCCGCGCTTCTTCGATCCCTCGATCGCATCGAGGATATTGCGCACCGACTTCTCGCCCATGCGCGGCAGCGCTTCGAGCGCGGACGCATCGAGATCATAGAGATCGGCCACCGTCGTGCAGAGACCCGCTTCGACGAGTAGCGCCGCGAGCTGATCGCCGATGCCCTCGATATCCATCGCGCCGCGCGAACACCAGTGACGCACGCGTTCGCGGAGCTGCGCGGGGCACGAGACGTTGGTGCAATACGAGAACACGTCGTCGGGCGGATGATCGACGGCGCTGCCGCAGACGGGGCACGTCGCCGGAATCGCATAGGGCTTCGCGCCTTTCGGCCGCGCATCGAGCACCGGTCCCGCGACGTAGGGAATCACGTCGCCCGCGCGGCGCACGACGACCGTGTCGCCGATGCGGATGTCTTTGCGTACGATGTCGGCTTCGTTGTGAAGCGTCGCCATCTTGACGGTCACGCCGCCGATGACGACCGGGTCGAGGATCGCGTAGGGATTGAGCTTTCCCGAGCGGCTCACGTTGATGCCGACGTCACGCAGTTTCGTGCGCGCTTCCTGCGCGGGAAATTTGAACGCGATCGCCCAGCGCGGATCTTTGCCCGCAAAGCCGAGCTGCGCTTGGAGCGCGATGTCATCGACCTTGATGACGACGCCGTCGATCTCGAAGGGCAACTCGTCGCGTTCGGATTCGAATCGCTTGCAGAACGCGACGACGCCGTCGATCGTCTCGAAGCGCTGCGCGTGCGTCTCGACCGGCACGTGCCAAGCGCGGAGATGCTCGAGCAGGTCCAGCTGCGTGGAGAGTGCGTCGCCGCCTTCGTACGTCCCGATCGCGTAACCGAAAAACGACAGCTTGCGCTCGGCCGTCACGCGCGGATCTTTCTGGCGCAGCCCGCCGGCCGCCGTGTTGCGGGGATTGGCGAAGAGCGGTTTCTCTTCGGCGGCCCGTGCCGCGTTGAGCGCGGCGAAATCCGCGCGCTTCATATAGACCTCGCCGCGCACGTCGACGACGTTTGGCACGTTCTTGCCCGCGAGCTTGCGCGGAATCTCGGCGATCGTCTTGACGTTCGACGTGACGTCTTCGCCGACGCTGCCGTCGCCGCGCGTGCCCGCCGTCTTGAGCGCACCGCGTTCGTACCGCAGCGACATCGCGAGGCCGTCGATCTTGAGTTCGCACACGTACCCCGGCGCGTTCGAGCCCGAGATCTTTTCGATGCGGGCGGCGAACGCACGCAGGTCGCCTTCGTCGAACGCGTTGCCGAGCGAGAGCATCGGCACCGCATGCGGATACGGCGCGAAATCGCTCGACGGTGCGGAGCCGATGCGCTGCGTGGGCGAGTCCTCGGTGACGAGCTCGGGATGCGCCTCCTCGAGATCGCGCAGTTCGCGCAAGAGCGCGTCGTACTCGGCGTCCGGCATCTCGGGAGCGTCGAGCTCGTGATAGGCGCGGCTCGCTTCGACGAGCACGGTACGCAGCTCGCGAACCCGTTCGACGATTCCGGAAGCGCTTTCTCGAGACATGAGCGGGCGTTACCACGAAAATTCGCGCTTTTCCCTACGATTTGGACCCCGGGCCCGGGTTTGGCCGATACGGTGTCGTAAGGCCGCGCATGCTCAAGAAAGCGCAGCCCTACCTCATCGGAGCGATTTTCATCGCCGCAGGGACGCTGCACTTCACGAAGCCCGCGATGTACGAACAGATCGTCCCGCCGTACATGCCCTCGCCGAAGACGCTCGTGGCCGTCAGCGGCTTCTTCGAAATCCTCGGCGGCATCGGCGTTCTTCCTGCGCCGACGCGCCGGGCGGCGGCGTGGGGACTGGTCGCGCTGTTGCTGGCAGTCTTTCCCGCGAACGTCTACATGGCTACGGATGCCGAGAAATTCGCCAAGGTCGCGCCGGCTTGGGTGTTCTACGGCCGCTTGCCGCTGCAGCTCGTCCTCATCTGGTGGGTCTACCGGAGTTGTATCGCCGCCGATGAGTGAGGCACGTCCATGAGCGAGATCGAAGCGCCGAATCACTTTCGCTCGGTCGGATTCACGCTCGAGCCGGACGAATTTCAGTCATTGCTGCAGCGCGCGCAGAGCCACGGTTCCAACCTCGCGACGCCGCACGGTGGGTACATCGCGTGGACGCCCGGCGCCGGCGCCGAACTTTGGCTCAACGTCGAGAAGCGCGACGACTCGCACGTGCTGCGCGGCGTGACGCCGAACTTCACGGGCGGCGGCCGCATGCGCGCGGTCGTCGAAAACTTCGAACGCAGCAGCGACTATCCGCTCGAAGGTGAGATGATGGCGTGGAGCGAGCCCGCAGGTGAAGCGCACGGGCTCTATCCGTTTTCCGCGACCGTTCCCGACTTCGATCTCATCGCGGAACGCGAGTTGCCGTTCACGGCCGAACTCGCCGTCGCCGGTTTCGCGAGCGATTTCACGTGGTGGCCCGACGAACGCGCGTACGAGGACGCGATCGCGAACGACGCGACCCGCTTCGGCGCGCGCTCGTTCGTCCCGGTCGGACTCTTCGGCGACAACTCGGGCCGCGCGCGTTCATACGGCCTCGTCAACGGCACGCTGCAGACGTTCTCGCGTTACGTCAACCCCGCGACGGAACGCCCGTTCGTGCACGCACGCGTCGCGACGTACGGCGGCGAGATCGATATCGTCGCACCGCCCGAACGCATCGTCGGCGAACCGAACGCGGGCGCGATCGTGCGATCCACGTGCTGGCTCGTCGCCCGCGTCGTCGACAACTGACGCTACTGCGTCGTAAACGAACCGATCGTCGAATACTGCGTCGTCAACACCGGCGGGCAGTTGCCGGTATACCCCGTGGACTTCACCTGGACGGCATACGCGGTCTGTGCGGACAGCGCCGGCACGGCGAATGCTTCGAGCATAGGGTTCGGCACGGGAGCGCTCGCGAGCGGACTCGGCAGCGGCGAGGGCAGCGGTTCGGGCGACACTGGAATATTTTTCGTCGCAGCTTGGAGTCGTAACGGCAGCGCGCTCGCGGCAACCCCCAAGCCGTAACTATAA
>CAZZUZ010000138.1:0-7304 GCA_964657315.1 Vulcanimicrobiota bacterium | reverse complement strand
TGCAGCGCCTCGACGGCCCGGTGCGCGGCAACGGCAAGATCATCCAGGAACTCGAACGCGAGTTCCGCGGCGCGGGCTGGAACGTCATCAAAGTCATCTGGGGCAGCGGCTGGGACCGGCTGCTCGAGAAAGACCATTCGGGCCGTCTCGTGCAGCTGATGAACGAGTGCGTCGACGGCGACTATCAGACGTTCAAAGCCAACGACGGCGCCTACGTGCGCGAGCACTTCTTCGGGCGCTATCCCGAGACGGCGGCGCTGGTCGCGGACTGGACCGACGAACAGATCTGGGAACTCAAGCGCGGCGGTCACGATGCGCGTAAGGTCTACGCCGCCTACAAAGCGGCGAGCGAACACACGGGCCAGCCGACGGTCGTGCTCGCCAAGACGATCAAAGGCTACGGCATGGGCACGGCCGGCGAAGGCCAGAACATCGCGCACCAGCAGAAGCACATCGATCCGAAATCGCTGCGCGCGTTTCGCGATCGCTTCAACCTGCCGATCGCGGATTCCGAACTCGCGACCGTTCCGTTCTTCCGTCCGTCGGCCGACAGCCCCGAGGGCCGCTATCTCGCGTCGAAGATCGCGGAGCTCGGCTCCGTACCGACGCGCCGGGTCAAGTCGCGGGCGCTCGCGATCCCGAGTCTCGACGCGTTCGATTCGATTCTCAAGAGTTCGGGCGATCGCGAGATCTCGACGACCATGGCGTTCGTGCGCATACTCACCACCATCGTGCGCGACAAGAACATCGGCGAGCGCGTGGTGCCGATCGTAGCAGACGAATCGCGCACGTTCGGCATGGAAGGCATGTTCCGGCAGCTCGGTATCTACTCGCAGCTCGGACAGCTCTATAAACCGCAAGACGCCGCGCAGCTGATGTACTATCGCGAAGACAAGCGTGGCCAGATTTTGCAGGAAGGCATCAACGAAGCGGGGGCGATCTGCTCGTGGATTGCGGGCGCGACCAGTTACTCGACGAGCGACGAACCAATGATTCCGGTCTACATCTTCTACTCGATGTTCGGCTTCCAGCGCATCGGAGATCTCGCGTGGGCCGCGGGCGACATGCGCAGCCGAGGATTCCTCATCGGCGGTACCTCGGGACGCACGACGCTCAACGGCGAGGGGCTGCAGCACGAGGACGGCCACAGCCATCTCTTCGCAGCCTTCGTGCCCAATGTCGTCGCCTACGATCCGACCTACG
Organism: Vulcanimicrobiota bacterium; assembly: GCA_964657315.1. Lineage (GTDB taxonomy): Bacteria > Vulcanimicrobiota > Vulcanimicrobiia > Vulcanimicrobiales > Vulcanimicrobiaceae > CAZZUZ01. The sequence continues at coordinate 6,101 of CAZZUZ010000138.1, read as the reverse complement.
CCTACGAACTCGCGACGATCGTGCAGGACGGGCTGCGTCGGATGTACGCGGAGCAGGAAGACGTCTACTATTATATTACGGTCATGAACGAAAATTACGTGCAGCCCGAGATGCCCGCGAGTTGCGCCGAGGGCATCTTGAAAGGCGCGTACCTGCTCAAGGCGGGGCCGCCGTCGAAATCCAAACGGCGCGTGCAGCTCATGGGGTCGGGCACGATCCTGCGCGAGGTGATCGCGGCAGCGGAACTCTTGGAGAGCAAATACGACGTGGTCGCGGATATCTGGAGTGCGACGAGTTTTACCGAATTGCGCCGCAACGGGTTGGCCGCCGAACGCTATAATTTACTGCATCCCGATCAGCCGCAGCGCGTGCCGTACGTGACCGAGATGCTCGCCGGTCACGACGGGCCGCTCGTCGCTGCGACCGATTACATGAAGTCGTTCGCCGATCAAATCCGGCCCTTCGCCGGACGCCGCTTTCACGCGCTCGGCACCGACGGCTACGGCCGTAGCGATTTCCGGCGCAAGCTGCGCGATTTCTTCGAAGTCGACCGCCGCTGGATCGCCCTCGCGGCGCTCAACGCACTCGCGGACGACGGCGTGATCGGCAAGAGCGAGGTGGCCGCGGCGATCGTCAAACTCGGCATCGATCCCGCCAAGCCCGATCCGGCGACGGTCTGAGCGCGTGGCCGCATCGATCGAAATTCGCGTTCCCAACATCGGCGACTTTCACGACGTCCCCGTCGTCGACGTGCTCGTCAAACCCGGCGACAGCGTCCGCCTCGAAGATCCGCTGATCGCGCTCGAGTCGGAGAAGGCGACGATGGAAGTGCCGTCGTCCGCCGCCGGCGTCGTCGAGAGCATCAGCGTCAAGGTCGGCGATAAGGTCTCCGAAGGCTCGGTCGTGCTGACCCTCGCATCGCCCAACGGCGCGAGCGCCGCTTCGAACGGTGCCGCTGTGCCCGAGGTCGCGCCCGCGCCCGCGCCCGCCGCCGGACCCGCTGCGAGTGTCGGGCGGACCGTCGTCGACGTACTCGTACCGGACATCGGCGATTTTCACGATATTCCGGTGATCGACGTGCTGATTTCCCCCGGGGACCGGGTCGAACGCGAAGCGCCGCTCGTGACGCTCGAGAGCGAGAAGGCGTCGATGGACGTCCCTTCGAGCGAATCGGGCACCGTTAGCGAGGTTTTGTTAAAGGTCGGCGATCGCGTTTCCAAAGGTGCGCTCGTCGCACGCCTCGCGCTCGACGCGGCTCCCGCTCTCGCGGCGTCCGCCGCCGCGCCCGCGCCGCCGCTACCCCCGGACGCAGGTGCAGCGCCGCAATCGGCACCCGCCGCGCAGGCGCCCGCACCCGCTCCCGCACCCCCTGCGGCGTCCGCTTCGGCCGATAACGCTTCGACCGTGCACGCGAGTCCGTCGATCCGGCGCTTCGCGCGCGAACTCGGCGTCGACTTGCGCGCGGTGCGCGGTTCGGGGCCCAAAGCGCGTATCACGCGCGAAGACGTGCAGGGCTTCGTCAAAACGGCGTTGGCCGCGCCGGCCCCCGCACAGCCATCCGCCGCAACTTTTGCCGGCCTGCCGCCGTGGCCGAAGATCGACTTCGCGAAGTTCGGTCCGGTCGAACGCGTGCCGCTCACGCGTATCCAGAAGCTCTCTGGTCCGAACCTGCATCGCAATTGGGTGTCGATCCCGCACGTCACGAACAACGAAGAAGCGGACGTCACCGATCTCGAGGCGTTTCGCAAGAAACTCAATGCCGAAAACCCCTCCGCGAAGGTGACGATGCTCGCGTTCGTGATGAAAGCGGTCGTCGCGGCGCTCAAAGCCTTCCCTGACATGAACTCTTCACTCGACGGCGACGCGCTGGTTCGCAAGGCCTATTACAACATCGGCTTTGCCGCCGACACGCCGACCGGGCTCGTGGTGCCCGTGCTCAAAGACGCCGATCGCAAGGGCGTGCTCGCGATCGCCGCGGAGACGGCCGCTCTCGCCGCCAAGGCGCGCGACGGCAAGCTCGGCATCGGCGACATGCAGGGTGCGACGTTCACCATTTCGAGTCTGGGCGGGATCGGCGGCACGTCGTTCACGCCGATCATCAACGCGCCCGAGGTCGGCATTCTCGGCGTGAGCCGTTCGGCGCTACGGCCCCAGTGGGACGGCGCCGCCTTCGTGCCGCGTCTCATGCTGCCGCTCTCGCTCTCGTACGATCACCGCGTGATCGACGGCGCGCAGGCCGCACGCTTCAACGCGCTGCTCGCCGGGACGCTCGCCGACCTGCGCCGCGCGATGCTATGAGCGCGTTTCGTCGCGTCCCGAAGGCCTTGGTTCGCGATCGACTCGCCGGGTCGGGGTACGATCGCGCAGGGGCATCGGTTCGCCGTCGCGGGTGGGAACTCGCCGGTATCGAGTAGCACATACGCGCTCAATGAACGATGACGCGGCCCTGCGCGGCAAATCGCTGCCGGATTCGTACGTGTTGGCCAAGGACGACGCCGAACTCATCGGGGTGGTCCTCAACGGCCAGAATTTCAGTTACACCGTAGCGAGGGACGGCCGTTTTTCGTGGGGCGCGTTCGGCACCTCGTTCGCAACGATGGGCGAACTGCGCGCGCTGGCCGCGGCCAACCCGCCCGCCGGCGACGCGATCTTCCCCGAGATCGACGGCGAGGGCGAAACGGTCGGTCTCGACCTCTTCGAAAACATGCTCGACACGATCGCGTTCTTGCGCGTTCGTCTGCGCGCGCTCGCCGACGTCGTCATCGAAAAAGGCCTCATCACGGGCCCCGAACTCCTGGGCCGCTACCACGAATATCACGAGCGCAGCTTTCAAGCGTTCCGCGACCTCATGCTGCTCAAGCCCGAAATCTTCGAACAGCGCTTCTCCGAATGGCTCGCCACCGAAAACGCCTACCGGCAAACCCTGGAAGCCGACAAAACCAAAACCGACCCCTAAGCTCCGATCTCAAAGGACTTCGGACGGCCCGTCTGCTATAGTGCGCATAGGCGTTGATTCGGGGCCGTTGCTTCGTATGTCCGCCGCTTACATCACCAACGCGTGATCTGCTAGGTCGAACTTGAACTTTAGTACCCTTCGCTTGCGCCCGTATCAGCTCGAGGCGCAGCAGGCGATCGTCGAAGCGCGGAAGCGCGGTTTTCGTGCGCAGCTCGTGTCGCTCGCGACCGGACTCGGAAAGTCCGTCGTCATCGCGACCTTGCCCGATCTGCTCGAATTGCGGCCGACGGACGTCACGCTCGTCGTCGCTCATCGCGACGAACTCATCGCGCAGCTCGTCGAGAAGATGAAGGCGCAGAACCCCGATGCCGTCGTCGGCGTCGAAAAGGCGGACGCTGCGGCCGGCGACGATTGCAGCATCATCGTCGCGACGGTGCAGACCCTCACCGGTGCCCGCCTCGATCGCTTCATCACCAAGTTCGGCCGGCGCATCGCGCTCTTCGTCATCGACGAAGCCCACCACGCTGCCGCGCCGACGTACCGCGCGATCCTCGACAAGATTCTGATGCGGCGGCCCGACGCGCTCGTGATCGGCTTCACCGCGACGCCGCACCGCGGCGACGGCGTGCAACTCACGGAAATCTTCCCCGACATCGTCTATCAGATGGACGCGCGCGCGGCGATCACGGAAGGCTATCTCGTCCCGGTCCGTTCGTACGCCGTTGCGACGACGGTCGATCTCGACTCGGTCGCATCGCGTGCCGGCGACTTCGTTCTGGGTCAGCTCGCCGAAGCCGTCGACAACGACGAGCGCAACGCCGCAGTCCTCAATGCGTACAAAACCTTGCTACCGGGCAAAAAGACGCTGGTGTTCTCGGCTTCGGTCGAACACGCGCGCAATATCGCGAATCTCTTCATCGGCGACGGCATCAAGGCCGCGTTCGCGAGCGGCGAGACGCCGACGGCGGAACGCGAGGCGATCGTGGCCGGTTTCCGCGGCACCAAGATCGACGTGCTCGTCAACTGCGGGCTCTATCTCGAAGGCTTCGACGTGCCGTCGATCGAGGCGATCATCAACGCGCGTCCGACGAAGTCGACGACGCTCTATACGCAGGTCACGGGCCGCGGTCTGCGTCCGCTCGATGAAGACGCCTTCGTCGTGTCGAGTTTTCCGACGGCGGACGCGCGCCGGCAGTGGGTCACCGCGAGCCGCAAACCGTTCGCCACGATCGTCGACATCGTGGATCAGGCGCGCCGCCATCAACTCGTGACGCTGCCGACGCTGTGGGGACTGCCCGCGCAGATCGACGCGCAGGGGCGCATGATCTCGAAGATCGCCGAAGAGTACGAAGAACTCTATCGCCGTTCGCCGCGCGAAGCCGCGCGCGCTCGCAGCGCGGAAGCCATCGAAAAAGCGCTCGGCGAACTCAACACTGCGTCGAAGCCCAAAGCGCAAACGGCAGCGTGGCAGATGGTGACGCCGGAACATTGGCGCTACGAGCGGCCCGCCGAACGTATCGCGCGCAATCGCAAGGGTCAGCCGATCCCCGATTTCGAGCGCGAGTTCGCACGCAACGTCGCGATGGCCAAAGAGATCGCACCGCGCGAGAACGCCGAGGCCTTCGCGATGCGCGTGCTCGACGTCGATCGCCGTTCGATCGCGCACGCGCAGGGCGTCGTCGAGATCAAACGCCGTGAGAGCGAGAACGATTGGGTCGCGACGTTCGCGCACGGCAACACCGCGCCGCGCGAATTCCTCACCGCACCGAGCCTGCCCGCGGCCATCGACGCCGCGAGCGCGCGTCTGGAGTCGGGAATGATGGTCGGCCAGCCGCGTGCCGGCAGCGGTGCGAAAAAACGGAACGGCAAGCGCTGGAAACCGCGGCGCAAACGCCCGGCCGGTGCGGGTGCCGGCGCCTCCGCTATGTAACGTTATTGTTGCACTTTTGGCGGACACGCCCTAAGGAGACGATAAGCTTCCCAGAATGCAACCCGATCTCGCCGCACTGCTTCCGCACGGATACTGCTTTTTATGGCAGCCGGGATTGCTTTGGCTGCACGTCGTTTCCGACGGATTGATCGCGCTCGCGTACTATTCGATTCCCGTCGCGCTGACAGTTTTGTTGAAGAAGCGCAGCGATCTTCCGTTTAACTGGGTCGTCGGCATGTTCGGCGCGTTCATCGTTTTGTGCGGTACGACACACGTGCTCGACATCATCAACGTCTGGATTCCGGTGTACTGGATCACGGGCGCGGTCAAAGCCGCAACGGCGGTCGTATCGGTCGCGACGGGCGCGTTGTTCATCCCGGCATTGCCGCGTCTGATCCGTTTGCCCAACCCGATTCTCGACGGACTGACCGGCTTGCCCAACCGGCTTCTGTTCATCGACCGGCTGCAACTCACGCTCGCCCGCGTGCGGCGCGAGAATCGCAGGGTCGCCGTGCTCTTCATCGACCTCGACGGCTTCAAAGATATCAACGACGCGTTCGGTCACGCATTCGGCGACGCGCTGCTCGTTGCGGTCGCCGCGCGTCTGCGCGAACACATGCGCAAGGGCGATACGGTGGCACGTTTCGGCGGAGATGAATTCGTGCTATTGCTCGAGCCCGTCGACGATCTCGCCGACGCGCGCCGTCTGGCGACCCGCATCGTCGCGGACCTGCGGCGTCCGATCGTCGTCAACGGCCGCGAAGTCGCCGTCGGCGCGAGCTTGGGCTACGCGGTCTCCGACGGCACCGAACCCGTGGAGCGCTTGATGCGCGACGCGGATCGCGCGATGTACGTTGCCAAGAGCCGCAAAGGCGAGAGCAACCGCGTCGTCGACCGTTCGACGCTGCCCGCGTTGGCTAGTTAAGCAGCGTTAGCGCCACGTTTACGCGCGGCGGCGCGGAAAACGAAAAGGACGCACGCGCCGCGAAGAGACACGGGTGTTCATTCGCACGACCCGACTCTTCGCCATCGCCATGCTCGCGCTCGGAACGCCGCTGGCGGTGCAAACCGGCGTCCGGGCAGTTCCCGTCGCGCCCGTCGCCGTTCCCGAGCCGGCCGATACGCCGGTTCCCAACCCGACGGGTTCGGTCGCTCCCAATCCGACCGGCTCGCCCGTTCCCCAAGTCACGGGTTCGGCCGTACCGCAACCGACCG